>NZ_BMOM01000031.1 GCF_014647075.1 Deinococcus aerophilus
CAGACGTTCGCCCGCCTGATACAGGCGGGCTGAGCTACGATTCAAGTGCAATTGGACTGGACCGACCGAGGGGGGAACCTCAATGAGGGGCGACTTCTTCTCGTGGAATGAGTTTCCGTTCCCTGCAGGGACGCAGATGGAAAAGGACGTTGAGCCGCAGGCTGCGCCCCGGTTAGAGCGGCAGGCGCAGCTTCGGTGTGGTCCTGAGGCCCTGAAGCACCTTTTCCATAGCACGGGCCGGAGCGATTACCCCCGGTTGCAAGAAAGGTTGGCAGATGACCAGCGGCCGGTGGAGCGTCAGGCCAGTCACGGGAAGCCGATGCTCTTCAGACGGTGAGACAGCGGCGGAGAGCGGTTCATCAACGGCTGTCCGACAGGAATCCAGGCACTGAAGATTGAAATTCGGCTGCGCCATTGCGAGATGGGAAGATGGGGGAGAGCTCTGGTCTCCCCATCCACAGTCGTCGTTTGAAGCCGAGCCGGCGGCGTTCCTGTCGCCCACTAGGTCGGTGGCCCGAACGCCGGACAGACCTCTATCCCACTGGTTCTAGAGGCTGGGTAAAACCCTATCCAAGAAAGGGCTTGTTTTTCGCCAGCATCAGAACACAGGCGGCCAAGAAGTGAAAGCCGATGAGGGTGGAAGAGAGGCGTTCCAAATCTCGCCCCAGACGGCGGAAGCGCGACAACCAGGCCAGGGAGCGCTCCACCACCCAGCGCCGAGGGAGAAGGACGAACCCACGTGAAGCGTCCGAACGCTTCACGACAATCAGCTCGATATTGCTCTTTCTGGCGGCGTTTAGTGTTTCTTGTCCCGTGTACCCCTGATCGACGAAGGCCACCTCTAACATGCCGCCCGTCAGTTCCTGGGCCTCTCGACACAATGCCTTCACCTGCGCTCGGTCCTGTTCGTTGGCAGGCGAGGTCATCAGGGTGATGAGATGGCCGAGGGTATCAACCACCAGATGGACTTTGGTGCCCTTGCGCCGCTTGGCACCGTCGTACCCGGCGCGGTGACCACTCTCGGGGGTGCTTTGGAGGGTTCGGCTGTCCACGATGATCGCGGAGGGTTCCCCTCCACGTTGCTGCTGAATGCGGCTGAACAGCCGCAAGTCGTGGACGGCGTTCTCGAAACAGTGGGCGGCAAACCAGCGTTGTGCCTGAGATCGTACGATCTCAGGCGGGGGAAAGTCGTGCGGCAGGTACGCCCACTGTGCTCCCGTTCGACTCATCCACAGCAATGCGTTCAATACGTCGCGCATGGGGTATCTGCGCTGAGGCGCATTTTCAGGGCTCAGCGCCAGATACGGCAACAGGAACTGATAGGTCTCGTCGTCGACGTCACTCGGGTACCCTTGCTGTGCCATCCCTCATTCTGCTCTCTGCAGACGTTGCCCTCTAGCGGGAAAAACGGGTCGAACTCAAGCGTGACCCCATGTAGGGCACGGACTCTGACGGGATATCGACGAACACAGTGCCGCGCAGCAGGCCACCGTCCATTCCGGCGCAACCAGACCCGTGTCGTGCCTCCCGGGAAATCACTTGTCGGCGGACGACACTCTCGGGGAGTTTGCTGTGGCCACCGCACGACACACTCGGGGGGTTCAAGGCGCCGCATCTCGGTTTTTTCCGCAGACAGTCGATAAAAATTCATCCGACTGATCCTGAGCGCGGCGACCGAACTCAGCAACGACATACTCGGGGGGTTTGACTCCTCTCCGCGCGACATACCTGGGGAAATCCGTCCTCTGCACACGACACCCTTGGGGAATTGGAGTGGGGAAGAGCACGACATACTTGGGGGAAACAGGCATCCCAGGCACGACATACTCGGGGGAATCCAGACGTCGAAGCACGACATACTCGGGGGATATCTGCTGGTTTCTGCGACATACCTGGGGGGAAAACCGTGCTTTTCCACGACATACTCGGGGGGAAACCCAGAAAAACGTTGCCCTACACACAGGGTCACCCAGCCGCTTGATGATGTTTCATCATTCTTTTTTCTTTTAATTCAACACAAGGAACAACAAGTCAGCGTCCAGCGCAGTCCTGCAGACGGTAAACTCAGGGCATCGCAGACGACGTGGCCCTTGAACGCAGGCAGAAAAAACCGACGGTCTCATCCGCGCAGCGGCTGACCGAGGCCAACGTCGCGCGTCTTGGCCTCATCAGCATTCAGGAACGCATTCCCAGTGATTTCACCCGCTGGGAAGTCGAGTTCGAGGTGGACGGCCGTCTGGGACAGCTGTCGTGCTTCAGTCCGTCAGAGTATGGTGGCGTCCCCCATGGCCTCGACGGCGACGTGGCCAACGCCCTGATCGACATTTTCATCGAGCAGGGTTCACCAGACAGCGGTGTGGTCACCACCACGGCCAGTCAGCTGCTGTTGCGCGCTGGCCTGCACAACAATGGGCATTACCACCGCATCCTGACCGAGTCGCTGCGCCGACTGAAACAGGCGACGTACACCATGAGCCACGCCTGGCGCGACCACGAGCAGCGGCGCTGGACGAGCGGGACCTTCAGTTACGTGCTGGCGTACGAGGTGACCTCCAGCGAGCGCGACACGGTCACGGCGGGCGCGATGCTGTCGGTGACGCTGGCGGGACAGATCGTCAAGTCCATCCGTGCGAAGTACGTCAAGCCGCTGGACTACGGCTTTCTGACCTCGCTGGAGCGGCCACTGACCCGGGCGCTGTACCGGCTGCTGGACGCCAAACGGTATGACCCGCAGGACCTGAGCCGGTCGCTGGTGTCCTACCAGGTGAACCTGCTGGAGTGGGCGTCGGAATGCAAGATCGTGGACCGGCGCACCGACAAGATCCGCCGGACCCTGGAAGGCGCCCACGAGGAACTCAAGGATCGGGGGTACCTCAAGGACATCCTGATCGAGGGCCGCGGCCGGAAGCAGACGCTGACATACGTGTTTGGTGCGCCGGCGCAGGATCTCGCGCAGGATTCGGAACTCGTCGCCATCCTCGTCACGCACCGCGTGGCCCGGCCGGTGGCACGGAAGCTGGTGGAGACGCACGGAGACGCGCGCGTGCGGGGTCGCCTGGCGCGCTTCAAGGCGCTGCTCGCGTCAGGCTACAAGGCCCGCAGTCCATCCGCGCTGCTGGTGGACATGATCCGGGACGAGGAGGACAAGTACGTCGACCCTCCGCCGGCAGGGGAGAGTGCGCAGGTCGTCCGGGCCGCGAACCCTCCGGTGTTCCGCAGTGACCCGGACGAGGAGGAGCGGGCGCGCGAGGCGGCCTTTCAGGCGCTGAGCCTGACCCAGCAGGCGGAGCGGGCCATGCCGACCCTGCAATTGCTGCTCAAGAACAGGCTCGACACCATGCAGTACACCCAGCTGCGCTCGGCGCTGGGTGAGGGCCGAGCCGATGCCGGTCTGGTCGTGAAGGCCGTCACGAAAGCGGTGTTCGAGGGCCGCACCGACGAGGCGGTCGGGCAGCTGCTGCTGCTCCTGTAAGCACGTGGGGGGGAAGGGTTCTGGTCACTTAAGCCCGGCAGGCTGTTGAGCTGTGACTGATCAGAAGCCCTACCGCCACCATTTTCCCCTGAGCCAGCAGGACGTCCAAGAGCTGCTTCACGCGCGCGGCATCGTCACTCGGCAGCAGGAACGTGCTCAGCTCAGCTTCAAACGACGACGGCGAACTCAGGAATTCCTTGCCCTGCATGCCCGAGTCTCGAACCTTCACTATCAGATCCGAACCACCGTCCTTTCGACAACCAGATGAATTCACCAGTCTGCAGCACTGCGACTCTGGCACGAAGCTTTGCAGCTGGCCGCTTGAGAATCAAGCGGCCAGCTGAGCCATGCCGCCCTCACCAAGATTGGGTTGCCAGAACCCGGTGCCCTCAACCTGATACCCACGATCATAATTCGAGGGCCAGGCGAACACCCTGCTGATCGGGGGCAAGCCGATGGCCTCCGGGATCCGGTTAGGCAACGGCACGCTGAAGGGGCCCCCAGCGTCGACCGACCCGGTCACCAGCAACTCGCCGGTCTCGGTCTCGATGCTCAGCTCGGCCCGGCCGCCCGGCCAATCCACGATGCGGCCCGTCAGGGTGCCACGCACCGGTGCGGCCAGGGCAGAAAAAGACAAAAGGGCGAGCGGAATCCCCGCAAGCAAGCGCTTCATGGGTGAGCCTTCTGCCCTCCACGTCTTGGTGTCTCCAGAGGGCTGGGCGCCGCCACCTGGTGCGCATACTCCGGCAACGTGGTCGGCGCAGGGCACAGGGCGTCTTGCCGGGGATCCGGTGTGATGGGTACTCCCTGGGCGAGGGTGAGCATCAGGGCGGCGAAGCTCTGTTCAAGAGGTGAGTTCGCGGCGGTCACCTGCGTTTCCAAGGCCTCGACTGGGACGTGCTCGAGCTCGAAGGTCCGCCCGCCGATCTGCTCGAACAGCCCCACGACCTCGCGCACACTGCGGTTCTCGGCGACCAGGGGGAGTGTGGCCCCGCGTAGGTCAGGGTGGTCCAGGCAGGCCACTGCGGCGCGGGCCACGTCATGCAGGCTGATCCAGCCGATTGGCGCCTCGCCGCTGCCGAGTACACGTGCCCGGGCATTCAGGGGGTCAAAGCCCAGCGCTGGGCTGAGCCAGACTTCCATGAAGACGCCGGGCTGGAGGATCGTGAAGGGCATCTCCCCGTGCTGTAGTTCCCGCTCCACAGCTCGCTTGGCCTGCGACAACGGGGAAGGGCGCGCTCCGTCGTAGAATTCCGGGAACGAGACGTACACGAAGTGCCCCACGCCGGACTGCCGGGCCGCCTCCACGAGGTTCAACCCGCCCTGATGATCGACGTCGGGAATCGAATCCTTCGTGGGGTCACGCAGGGTGGTCGTGGCGGTACTGATCACCACGTCCATTCCCTGACAAGCGGCGAGCAGCGAGGCGGCGTCCTTCAGGTCGGCCTGCACGAGCTGAGCTCCCAGGGTACGGAGGGCATTGACCTGCTCCGGCGGGGAAGAGGGGCGGACGACCGCACGCACCTCTTTGCCCTGCTGGGCGAGCTGTTCACAGATGCTGCGGCCAAGGTGTCCAGTGGCGCCGACGACGAGAACCATAAGAACCTCCTGGTGGGAGTGAGGGCCTTGATTCAGAAGAAGGAGGCAGCGATGGGATCGCTTTGACGGACCACCGCTCGCCAGGGCACGCGGGTCAGAACGCCACACGCGATGCGGTCTCCGCTTGCTCCGGCCGGGTCCGTCAGGTAGTCGTCAGGTCCTGTGTGGAGCACCAGGGCGGCGCCGTCCGCGTCGAAGAGGGAATGCGCTCCTTCACTCAGCGTCACCTGAGAAGTTCTGACCTGCAGCGTGGCATTTCCGTCTGCATCGACGCGCAGGTTGGGCAGGTCGCCTGCATGGTGCCCGTCCCGGTTGAGGTACCCGTGCGGGCGGCTTGAAGGATTGAAATGCCCTCCTGCCGTCGCGAAGGTGGGAGTACAGGCGCCGACCGCGTGCAGGTGTAGACCGTGCTCGCCGGGGACGGCTTCCTGGAAGCCCTGAAGTTGGATGCGCAGGGTGACCACACCGGCCGGATCTTCCCGCAACTCCGCCTCACCGACCACCCGCCCGCGCACGTCACGCAGTTCGACGCTGGCAATCAGCGGTGGGGCCGGCACTGTGGGCGGTGGCTGGGCGCCTGCGAACCACAGTGGCAGGGCGACCATCCCGGACAACAGCACTGGCTTCATGGAGACCTCCAATCGGATAAGGGGCCGGTGAACAGACGCCGCGCCGGGGCGAATTTCAGGAAGGCCGGGGGGGTGGTGACGCGGGCAGGCCGGGTCAGACGGACCAGACCGTACACCAGCCACGCGAGACCCAGCGGCAGGCCCAGCCAGACCCGCTCATTCCAGGTCACCATGAACGGCATCATGACTGCTGAAGCTGCCAGGAACAGGCCGGGCCAGCGCAGCACCGAGCTGCGCGCACTGTCCAGGCCGGTCAGGGCATATGCAGCGCAGGTGGCGATAAAGCTGAACCAAATGATCCGCCAGACCGCCTCGGGCATATTGTCTTGAGGCCAGAGCAGCACACTGGAACTCACGGGCAGCAGCCCTACGCAGGCCAGCACCGCCGCGCCAACGGCGACGATTTTTGACTCCCCGCGTGTGCGCGACAGGGCATGACTCAGGCTGGCAACGGCGAGCAGCAGCAGAGCAAAGAGTTGCACTCCCTCCAGGCCTTCACCACGAGTGTCGCCAAGGGGCCGTGAGCCCATGATCAGAAAGGTCACCGTCCAGGCCAACCCACCCAGGATGGCGGCGAGGACGCTCAGGCGAACAAAGGCATCGCGGTTCATGCGGACCCCCTGCGCGTACGTTCCTCGAAGGCACTCTTCAGTGGGTCGAGTGCGGTGCTCAACCACATCTCCTGAAGCCCCGCTGACTGCCGCTGTCGGTACATGTCGCGGCAGCAGTCCTGAAACACCTGAAGCATGTGTGGGCCGTATGCAGCGCGGTGTTCGGTGGGATACAGCCGCAACAGGACGCGATACACGGCCACGGACCTCTCAACAGCCTGGACGCCCATTTCTTCTCCCCCCGGTCTAGAGACCGCCCAGAGCAGGCTTTCGGTGGGCCACCCGCACTCCTGCCAGGGCGCGTTATCCCGGCGGCGTGAGGCGGTAGCAGCGGCGGCACTGGTCATCCAGAGCGGGACAAGGCCGCTCGTCGCTCTCGGCGACCAGCCCGGCCTCCAGCAGGCGCTTGAGGGTGCCGGGACCCATGCGGGTGAGGCCGTCGGAGTGGTTCTCGACGGCTTTCATGATCGCGTAGCCATGCTTTTCGCCGTCAGCGAGGGTCAGAGGCGAGGGGGCGCTGGGTGAGGATCGGTGATGCTCCATCTCTTTGTCCTACCGCCGTCGATATCACTGTGGTGGATATAGAGGAACAGGGTGCGGGACGTTCGCCGAGGGCTTTAGGCCATTCCTCTGAGGCTTCAGGAGCCAGCCATATAGGGTAAAGGCCCAGCGGCGTGCAGGCTGAGCAATCGGCCCAGTGCAAGGATGGGAGGGGCAGCAGGTCTTGAAGACCTGCGCCTGAAGGTTCAACCCATGGTTGCCTGGCCTCAGCCGTTCTCAGGGCAGGGCTATGAGCTCGCTCGTCGCCACCACGCCATCCTGCTCGCTGACAGTGAAGGCATTCCCCACCGCGTTCTGCCCTGAGAATGCCAGAGCCGTTCTGTTCGAGGTGCGGTTGTACCAGCGCGCTGCCAGCGTCCCGTCGCTCAGCGCGTGGGTCCGTGCGCTTCCGTACCCTGCGCTCTTAAGCAGCGCACCAAGCTTCTCCAGACGTTCGCGGCATTCTGCCATCGTCAGATCCGTTCCAGCCATTCCCGCCATCTGCGCACTGAGCGAGGCGCCCTGTCTGGCCAGTACGCTTCCCAACAGAAAAGTCACCAACACCAACAGGCGAGTGGAGCGGGTCACGCGTGTCGTCATGGGCATAGTGGTTCCTCCCGGGCAGGCTGACTCCTGCCCAGAACGTGTCCCTGCCAGCAGGGGCACCAGAAAGACGGGTGACCGTCACCTCGGGTGGATGGAGCTCGCCCGCAGATGCAGCACCTGCCGGATTCGCCGGTTCCACGCTCCCAGCCCGCGACTCAGGACAGGCTCACGGTCGTCCGTGCACTGGCGCAGCGCGGTGTCCGCGGCTGCTTCCCGGTGGTAGCGGTGGATTTTGTCCCAGGCGCCGTTGAGCTGTGGGTCAAATTCGGGTCTCATGGCAAGACTCCTTGTATGGGGACGAGGGCGGGGAAACGAACGGTGGGGGAGCGGGCACGCAGCGGGATCACGGCCATCCTCCTGACTCCTGGGTTGACCGATGCCTCACGGTAGGCTGGAGCCCCCCTGCAGTACATCGGCAGAACTGGGTAGTGCGCCGTGTTATCAGGACTATGTAGTCGAACCTGAGGGGTGGTTCAGCCCGGTTCGTGTTGCATGGCCCAGCGTGCCAGCTCCACGCGGTTCCGCATCCCCAGCTTCCCAAGCACATTGGCGACATGTTTGCTCGCCGTGGCTGGACTGATGCCCAGCAGCTTCGCGATTCGCCTGTCCGGATGACCCTGCGCCACCAGCGCCAGCACCTCCACTTCACGGGCCGTCAGGCCGTGACTCGGCGTATGGGCACCCGGGCCACCGCTTGCTGGAGCCGTGTTTTCGCGCTGGTCCTGCTCCTGCAGGCTCTGCACGAACGCTTCCGCTTTCCGCCGCATCTCCTCCGGCGTGAGATACGCTCCCTCCTGCCAGGCCTGCTGGTAGGCTCCATCCCCCATGTTTTGCCGCAGCTCGGCCAGAACCCGGTCAAACAGCATGGTGATATACCGGCCGACCGCCCCTGTCAACCCGTGTTCGAGACGATGCGTGAAGGAAAAAAACTGAACGGCCAGTTTCGGCTCATCTTGGGCCGCGAGAACCAGGCCGAATTCCTTGACTTGCGCCGCAAGCTCCGCCCAGAATTCTTTTTCCAGATAAAAGTGGATGTTTGAGAGGAGAGTCTGGGCCGCCTCCCGGTAGAGGCCCATATGGTACTGAACCAGGGCCAGACAACTGATGTAATCGGGCACGCCACTCTGCCGGGCCCATTTCTCTGCCGCCTCGGTGAAGTGCAGTGCCTGTTCGTACTCGCCGAGTTCGAGCAGGGGGAACACCGCATTGTTCAACGCATTGATGATCGTCATTCGGAGCCAACCATCGGTGACGCTGAAAGGTCTCTGCTCTGGAGGTACGGTCAGCAACTGCTCGCAGCGCCGAATGAGTCCATGACTCGTGCGTACGGCGTCCTCATTGCGCCCGGCCCAGTGCTCTCCCAGAGCCACTGCCAGACACCCGGTAAGCTCCTCCGAGATATCCCCCTGCGCTTGACTCACCTCCAGTAATTCCCTGGCCACCGAGGTGAATGTTTCATACAGGCCCAGGCCCAGCAGGCATTCGAGCACAGCATGAAGGGCGTGTGGACGCAGATAATCCAGGCCAGGCGCGGGAAGTGCCAGGGCGCGTTGTGAAAGCCTCAGCCCTTCCTGGAACAGGCCAAATGGAATCCAGATGCGGCTGATGCCAGGCAAGTACCGCAGGGCGACCTCTGCCTGCTGGTGTTCGATGGCCCAGGTGAGCCCCTCGCGCATATTCGGGTAGTCCGGCGCGTACTGCTGCGCGATCATATGGAATCCAGCGTGCGGCTCCAGTGCCTCAACCGCGATGGTCAGGTAGTACTGAGCATGACGGTCGCGCCAGGTGTGGGTGGTGCGGGCATCCAACTTTTCGAGGGCATGTTCGCGCAAGGGCTGCAGCATCTTCCAGCGGGTCGTGGAGCCTGCCTGCCGTTGCAGGAAGCTGTGCTCCAGCAAGGCATCTACCCTGTCAAGAATGGCGGAGTGTCGCCACACCGCGACCAACGCTTCAGGGGTGAAACTGCCCTCGAAGACGGCGCAACACTCAAAGACCTCCCGGTCACCATCACCCAACAGGTCGTAACTCCACTGGACGGTTGCCCGCAGGGAACGCAGCCGTTCGGGACGGTCACGGAAATCAGCCTTCAGGAAGGCCAGCGGATGATCGAGGTGATGCACGAGATCCGTCAGGGTGTAGCTCCGCAGGCGAGCCGCCGCAAGTTCGATGGCCAGCGGTACACCCTCGAGGGCGTTGACCAGGGCCGCCACTTCCTGGGCGTTCTCAGGCGTGATCTGGAACTCCGGCTGGACAGCTTGGACACGGTGAACGAACATCTCGACCGCGGCACTGTCTTCGAGCCGCTCGAGTGATGCTGGCAGGGAGAGAGGTTCGAGAGGATACTCGTGTTCGTCATGCAACCCCAGAACCGTGCGGCTGGTGACGAGCAGCTGCACGGTGTCGGCGGCAGCCAGCAACTCGAGGAGATCACCCGCGGCGTCTAGGATCTGCTCGAAGTTGTCGAGGATCAGGAGTGTCGGCCGATTGGCGAGTGCGCTGACGATGGTGCGCAGGGCTGTCTCCTGCCGATCGGCAGCCGGCAGGGTAGCCGCGATGGTGTCAAGCACCTGATGAGCATCACGGATCGTGGCCAGATCAACGAACACGACTCGGTCACCGGCCTGCTGCACGGCATGCGCGATGTGCTGGGCCAAAGCTGTTTTCCCGATGCCCCCCGGCCCGCGGAGGGTCACAAGCCTCGTGCCGTTGCGAAGCATGCGCATCAAGGTCTGTAGCTCACGTGTGCGGCCATACACGGGAGTGATCAGGGAATGGGACGCGGTCAGAACGGTCTCCATGCACAAGTGTAGAACCAGGTTGTGGCAAGTTGTTGGTGACTCGGCAGCCTCTCTGGTTTAGCTTGCACCATCTCCCGTGACCTTTCGGTGTCGCCCAGCAGTGGATCGGCGCTGTCAGAAGCCGTGGCATACATTCATGAGCACCATGCCGAGCCGCTGCAGATGGCGGATGTGGCACACCGCACACAGATGAGTCTGGTCACTCTCGAGCGCCAGATCAAACGGGTCTATGGGGTGACGCCGAATCAACTGCTGATGCGCGCCCAGGTCGAAGCTGCCACCCGACTGCTGCAGACCACGGATCTGCCGGTTGCCCGGATTGCGGTTGAGTGCGGCTACTTTGATCACAGGGCGTTCAGCCAGATCTTCAAGTCGGCGGTCGGGATGACGCCACGTCAGTTTCGCCAATTGTTTTTCCGGGAAGCGCGTAAGTGAAGGTTAGTCCAGCTCTGCTGGGTTTTGGAATTAAACCAGAGAGGCTGCTGAGTCGTGTTGGACCGGAAGCCCTACCGTCACTGTTTTTCCCTCAACATCATCGGCTCCGCCCTGTGAAACTACCACCGCTTCTCCCTGAGCCAGGGGGATTCAGCGTCCGCCCGGACCTTCTTCACCCGGCTGATTGGCGAGTACGGCGTCCCAGAGGTCATCCACACCGATAAGCTGTGGAGTTACGGTGCCACCATCCGGGCACTTCCCGCGCTCCACAACGTGCAACACGTCCAGGTCATCTCTACCGCTCGCTGTAACAACTTCATCGAGCAATCTCACCAACCCACACAGCAGCAGAAGCGAAGCCGGCTGGGCTTCAAGCGACGACGGCGAACTCAAGAATTGCTTGCGTATCACGCCCGAATCTCGAACCTTCACCGCCACACCCGAACCACCGTACACGCCGCGCCCCGACAAAACCATTTGACCAAGGCATTACGGGCTTGGGGTGAGGTGGTGCAGTGGGCATCCTGAACTTCAGGATGCCCGCTGAGGACGCTGGTCTTCTCGTCGTTAACTTGCCAGAACTGTTCTGGCAGACCGGGCTACCGGTGCGGTGGGCGAAAGCGCCGGCTTCCTCGACCGGGTCGTTCGTCTCAGGCCACTCCCGCAGTTTCTGTCGGTCACCTGTGCACCGGCACCCAGTTTCTGAAGACCGTGCTGGAACGAGTCTTTCCTGAAACGTACCGCTTCCTGGATTAGGGGAACACGTGGTTGAGACCGGGCGCGAGCAGGGCCAAGTACTGGTTCTGACTGGGAGGACTCCACGCAACACCGCATTGCGGACGTCGTCTCTTCAAAAGCAGTCAGTCAGCCGGCCGGTCCTCGCCTGGGGTCGATCCCGCGGAGGGTACTGGCACACGGCGTCCATGCAGGCTCACGACAGGACAGCGCGGTATGGAGCACCCATGCTGATTCCGTCGCCCGGAGGACAGGGCTTTCTCAGTGCATCTGTGGGAGGCAAAAGGTCCGGGTGAATCCTGGACTTTCTGCCTCCCACTCAGCGGATTCCGTGTCCGGCACCGAGGCGCTGTCCTCTGGAAGGGCAACCTCACGCGCCTCGCAGATCCGCCTGTGACAATTGAGCCATAAAACACTTTTGCTTGACATCGCCTTCTCATGTCCCTACATTGAGACCCCTAGCAAAAAGTTCGTTTTTCACAAGTTCAGCAGTCCGCGGTGGAAGGACCACCTCATCTGTCGTCAGTGCTTGCCATGGCCTGATCACGACGTCAGCTGTGTGTGCCGTGTTTCAACGGCATCCAGCATTCTTGTTGTTTGAAGGAGAACTGATGCATTACTGGAAGTTGGGCGCCGCTCTGGCTCTGAGTCTTGGGCTGGCCGCCTGTAACACCACGGTGACCCCCAATCTCACTCCCGCTTATATCGAACCTCAGAACTGTCCTGTTGAAGATCCCTGTGAGGGTCCCCCACCTCCCTCCGAGCCGGAAGTCATCCTTTCCCCCAACACCCGTATTCTCGACTCGGCCGTGCAGTCCTATGATCCGGCAACCGGTCGTCTGGTGCTGACCAGCACCGGTGTTACTGCAGCCTACGCGGTCGGTCACATCGTGGTGGGCGACGTGACGCCCAATACCCCTGCGGGTGTCCCGCCGCGGCGAATCACAAGCGTGACGAACTCGGGCGGCACGGTTGTCCTCTCGACCCAGGAAGCTGGACTGACCGACGCCGTTCAGGACGGTGAAGTCAACTTCACCCGCACCCTGACCGTCAATGACATTGCCGAGGAAACCACTTCAGGAATGGTGGCCACCGCCCTGAACGGTCAGAGTCTTCTCAGTGCCCTCGCGGTCTCGTGCACCACCAGCGGGACCATCTATTCCGCGAATTTCACGAAATCCATCGGAAGCGCCGTCGTCTTGAATGGCTGTGCCCGGGTTGGACTCGATACCACCCTGAACTTGAGGATCAACCACTTCAAGCTTCAGTCCTTTGAAGCCTCCCTCAAGATGTCCGAGGAGGCACAGCTTGAACTGGCCCTCAAGCCGTTTGCGGACGACGCTGAATGGGAACTCGGCCGCATCCGCTTCAAACCCATCACCGTTTCCCTGGGTCCAGTTCCCATCGTGATGACCCCCTACGTCGTCTTCGTGGCGGGCGTGAACGGAACGGTATCGGCCAATGTCTCGTACAAGGTCATCCAGAACGCCAGCTACACGACCGGACTGAAGTACACCAATGGCACTCTGAACAAGATCAATCTGCGGACCTCGTTCTTTCAGGCACCGGACCCCATTCATGACAACCCGCTCACGGGAAATGCCAAGGGTTACCTGGACATCAAGCCTGGCTTGAACTTCTACAGCACCGTGGCACTGGCAACGGCCCAGGGGGATGTGATCGGCACGGTCCGCGGCTACATCAAAGCGGACTTTGACACGTCGCGTAATCCGGTGTGGCAGATCACGGCAGGTCCCCAGTTCTGCATCAGCTACAAAACGAAACTCAATGCATTGTTCGGCCTGGTCGACGAGACGTGGTCGGGCAACGAGTGCAGCAATGAACTCCGTGCCTTCGAGCGGAATTCCAGCACGGGCACTGGCATCCAAAATCCCAGCCCGTACCAGAGCTGGAACAACGTCTCGCTGGTGTTTACCAACACGTATGGAGATATCGAAATCTACAAAACCGATCCCGGCATGCAGGAAACCATGGTGATTCGTCTGGCCGGCAACAATACCTTTGATCTGACGCCGTTTGTTCACGCGACCAAAACCACCGAGTTCAGAATCAAGAGCATCTCCAAGAAGCCTGGAACTTTCTCCAGCTACCAGCGGAAGATTGACATGTCCTTGTTCGGCAACGGCGATCTGGTGTGGGACGCTCCGGCCATCAACTGTACATCCTGCAGTTCAGCGGACGTGTACCGGTTTAAGGTAAACAAGAGTATTGCGTTCTTTCAGATTCAATAACTTCTAAGAGATTGTCTCTGACTTCCCATCTCGAGTAGAGGTGGATCTGAACGGCCAAATATCCGCTCGGGGCGGTGCGTACGCACTGCCCCGACTTTACTTTCTTGCGACTTCCCCCGTCATCCTCCTGAGTCGCAGAACCTGATCCACACATCCCGTCGAAGTCCTCCTTCTCTCAGCACCTGACACTTTGCGGGAAATGGCGTCCTGAACGCAGTGGGGCATGACAAAGGGCAGTATCTGGGTCTGTGACGATCCCCGATACTGCCCGACTTCATGCTGACACGTTGGCCACCTACCTGCACACCCGCTGGCCTCACCGCCGTACCGACGCGCTGCGTCGGCTTGCCGAAGTCCTCCTGGCTGTGTTCCAGGCCGAATCCACGCTCCACCGCAAGATCGCACTTCATCTCCCCAGATCAGCAACTCTGGAATCGAAGACCCGGACGGTGGCCCGCGTGTTCCACGACGCTCGGCTCACGCCGCAGGACGTCACAGACGTCCTGCTTCCCTTGCTGCCCGACGGCAGGCTCACCTTGGTCATGGACCGCACCACCTGGCACTACGGTCAGACTCCGCTGAACATCCTAGTGCTGGGCGCGCTCCTCGGGGGCACGGTCATTCCCCTCGTCTGGTCGATGCTGCCGCATCAAGGGAACAGTTGCACTGCTGCTCGAATCCTGCTGGTCGCCCGCCTGCTCAAAGTTCTTCCGGCTCGACGGTGGGCCGTCGTGATCGCGGACCGGGAGTTCGTAGGGCGCGAGTGGTGCTCGTTCCTGCGCTGGAAACGCATCCGGCACTGTATCCGCATCCGGGAGAACACGCGGATAGAAGACGAACTGGTGCGGAACCTGTTCACGACGCTACAACCGGGACAGGTGCGCACCCTGTTCGAGCGAACGTGGGTATATGGGGGATGGATGCACGTGGTCATCACCCTGTCCCCCGCAGGGGACAGGGTGATTGTGGCATCAGATTTACCCGTCCTAGACGTGCTGAACACCTATCGGCTCCGGTGGGGCATTGAGTCCGCGTTCAGCTCGTTGAGATCTCGCGGACTGAGGGGTGGAGTCCACCCACATGACGGCCCCAGGGCGGATTGCGCGACTGTTCGGACTGCTGTGTATCGCGCTGGCCTGGATGACCCGGATCGGCGCGCAGCAGACAGAGATTAACGCCCCTCGGCGGGATAACCGCGGGCGAGCGGTCGTGAGCGTGACGCGGATCGGGTGGCAGATTCTGAGTCAGGCGGCGCGGTGGGGCGGCGATGTCTTCTGGGACTGTCTGCGGCTCCTCGGGATGCCATTCCCGACCGCCAGCAGATCGCCTTCCCAAAGTGTCAGGTGCTGAGCCTCCTTCTGCACGATAAAATCTTCGATGCGCATTTGCATCCCGCAGCGTCGCGTCACGGGTCATCTCAGCAGCCGACAAGATCGGTTTCCGGCTGTTCCGGAACGGTGAAACGCCCACCTTGAAGTGGATGACAGGTGCGACAAACGGCGAAGCAACGGGCTGTGGGGGCTGTACACCACACAACACCACCGTCTTCCGCTTCTGTTGAGGCACAGCTCGGGACGTCGTTCCCCAACGTCCGGGACGATCGGCAACAAGTTTGCCAGCCATCGAGGGTCGAAAACCAATCTTTTGATCTTAATTAAAGATTGAGTCCATTTACATGGTTGCGTGCCATAAACCGTAAAAAATGTTACCATAAGGTGAAGTTCTGATCAGGATTTCCGGTTCAGGTTGCAGCGGAACCCCACCTCTGGCCCCACATTTCGTGGAGTCCTCATCACATGAGGTGAATCATGCAGGACGATCAATCGACACGCAAAAACGCGTCTCCCTCATCCTTGAATGCGGACACTCCCTTAAGTGAACTGACGCTTGGTGATCTGCTCGCGGCCCTGGGCTCGGAAGGCCGTCAGACGTCCCACGGCGCCGCCCTGGAGACTGTGCGTTCAGGAAGTCGCGGCAATGTGAGTACGCTGGGAACCTCCGGCAGTGACGAAGAAGAGGCGGAGACTGCCGCGCTCGAAACCCAGATTGCTGAGAACAACCGCTTGGCCACTGTTCAGCATACGGCGCTGACCAGAATGATCAATCTGGTGGGACCTTCTCCCGCTGAAGTGCAGGTACAGTTCTTGAAAGGACTTCTGGATAACCCTGCAGAAGCCGAGCACTTCACCCAGGATCCCGCAAAATACTCTGTTGAACACGGGGTCCTCTTGAGTCCCGAGATCGTAAAGGTTGTCACCGACACCGTAGCTTTCAGAATGCCCGTCTCAAAAGAAGTCCTGGATAAATTCGGTCCCCGGACGGTCGGAGGAATACTGGATCTCCAAGGGCCGGGCACCGCGGCCTGGCCAGCAGCCGTGGCGGCCATTGCAGCCGTGGTTTCGGCGGCTGCGGCAGTCGTGACGGCCGTGACGGCCGCAACCAAACACTCTCCGGCGGACCTGGTGGCCTTGAAAGGATTGGGACAGCGCGGCATGCGTATGCCGGGAGGCGGCCGCATAGGCTATTGACTCTGAAGCTGCCGGAACTCCGCCCAGCACCTGCAACTCAAACCCTAAGCGGCGCTCTGGGTGGGACCGCGGTGTGCCCGAGGATTCGGGATGACGGCCGCCCTGTGACGGTGGGAGGATCCCCATGACCGATGGCCGCTTGAGCGATCATGATCAGGAAGCCCTGATGCGTCTGTTCCTGATGCAGCACATGCCGATGCATTTCAATGCTTTGGTGGTCGAGAGAACTTCCCGCTGTACTGCCCAATGCGCGATGTGCTACCAAGCTGCCGGGCCGCGCGGTTCCGATGCCTTGGGGGACCACACGCTTGCAGAAGCGGACGTCGCGCGGGTCATCGAGGACGCGGTGACCATTCCCAACCTTCACCCACGTTTTCATCTCACTGGTGGAGAATCTTTTCTCGATGTCAATGCGTGTATGAGGCTTTTTGAACGGGCACGTGACGTGGGGTTTCTTGACCTCACGTCGACGACCAATGCGTACTGGGCCAGAGATCCCGGGCGAGCCCTCGACATCTGCCGGCGTCTGCGCGCAGCGGGCGTCACCAGCCTGGAGATCAGCTGGGATGTGTGGCACCTGCCTTACATCGACGCCAGGGCAGTGTCCCAGTGCCTGATGGCCTGCGCCGAAGTCGGAATCGAATCGAATCTCCGGTTGCTCGCCTCCCGTTCTCACGATGCAGACGAGGCGCTTGACCAACTGCACCCTGAAGCTCTGGAGCAGGCCACGCGCATCTCCTGTAATCCGGTCTTTCCCACGGGCCGCGGTGCCCAGACCCTGGATCCCACTGACCTCTATACCCAGGGCACGCTCAATGACAACTGTCACACCACCTTGAACCTGACCGTCAATGCCCGGGGAAATGTCTCGCCGTGTTGTGCCGGTCTGGATCAGACGGATGCCTACGTTTTTGGAAACGTGACGGTCGACCCTGTGTCGGTTATCGCCCACCGCATGAATGCGTCGCCCATGCTCCGTACTGTCGTTTTCGGTGGTATCGCCGCCCTCTTTCCGGTTCTTGAAGCGGCGGGCGTTCCTCCTCAGGGAACCTATACCAGCATCTGTCATGCCTGCTGGTCCATCTTTTCCGATCCTGTGAAGGTGGACGCGCTCAAGACACATTTTGAAGAGGCGCCGCGGCGAGCGGTGCTGGCGGCCCTGGCACAGCTTGAAGCCCATTCGATGGGGGAACCCGCATGACCACCGAATCTGCCATCAATTTTGCGGCCGGGGTCCAACCAGCGGCCCAGTGGTTCAAGTCGGTGGCCCTGATTCTGGAAGAACTCGACGGCGACTTCACGGTGCCCACAGAAGTGCTGTCGGCGTGGATCGAGCAGCATGACCTGTGGCTCAAGACGCAGTGTGGCATTTCCCAGGGCCAGGGGCTGCACCACCTGTACCACCGCGATGTCTCCGTGGTCGGTGACGCTCCGCTGGCCCTCTGGGAGAAGCTGGCTGTTCTTGGAGACACCTGCCGCCGCAATGGACTTGGGTTTTCCATAACGGTGCGGTTCACCCAGGGACTTCAGTTCGCTCGGGAGCTGGATGCTCTGCTGGCCACAGGTGCCGTAAGCAGCCTCGGACTGTGCCTGTTCGATCGGGACGAGGTGTCACGGGAGCAGGCTGTGGATGTTCTCGAGCGGGCCGATCAGGCGGGCGTGAGCCTCGGCCTGCTGGGCTCAGTCGCGCGGTTCCGGATGCTCGGGTTGCTCGCCCGCCCTCAGTTGAATGCCCAGAGCTTTACCCTCTATCCGCTTCGGGAAGCCGATGAGCGCGTGTCGGTCTGGCACCATGATCCTGCGCCCTGCTTCGCCCGCCTGCGGGTTCACGTCGATACGGATGGCGGCCTGTATCCCTGCCTCGGGCTCCTGGGTGTGCCGGCAGCCCGGTTGGGCTTCGTTCAGGATTCCATCGAGAACACGGTGTTTGGGGGCCGTCCCTCACTTCTGCCGCTGGACCGGCTGGCCCGGCAAGGCCCGGGGCCATTTCCCACACTCCATTTGCGACAGTCGGGGCTGCCCGTGATCTGTGAACAGCACCGGTTTGCGCTGCTGGCCGCGTCCGCGGTGGGGAACGCATGACCAGGACGCCTCTGGCTGCGCAGCAGTGGCGCGAGGTGGTCATCGGTCACGATGACCGCCGCCAGGTCCATCGGACGACAGCCTTTCCCTGGCGGTGTATCTGTGCCCTGCGCATCACCGCGCAAGATGGCAGCGTATGGAGTGGAACCGGATGGCTCGCTGGCCCACGACTGGTGATCACTGCTGGCCACTGCGTGTACCTGCACGGGCAAGGCGGATGGGCCCACGAGATCGAAGTTATTCCTGGAGCGAATGGAACGTCTCGTCCCTTTGGTTCCTGTCTCTCGGAAGACCTGTTCAGTGTGTCCGCCTGGACGTCGCGGCAGATGAGAACTCACGACTACGGCGCCGTGTTGCTGCCCGAAGAGATGCCCTACGGCGCAGAACTCGGATACTTCTCGGTCGGCGTGCTGGCAGACCACGAGCTCGCAAATCCTCTGCTGACTGTGGCAGGTTACCCGGCCGACAAGGAGCCCCCCTTTTCTCTCTGGAGCCATGTCCGCCGCGTCATTGACGTCACTTCAGAAACGCTTGCCTACGACGTCGACACAGCGGGAGGCCAGAGCGGTGCTCCGGCCTGGATTGAGTGGAAGACGGAGCCGGTCGTCGTCGGCATTCATACCAACGGCAGCGCCACGAACAATTCAGCCACCCGGATCACGAACAGTGTGATGGCGTCAATGGACCTGTGGTTGCAGGAGGCCCGGAGATGACACGGGAAGATCGCCCAACGGGCATCGTCGCCAGCGTTCGTCGCGCAGACGGCACACCCGTACAAGACGCCCGGGTTCTGCTGGGTGCTGGCCCCTCACATCGTGATCTGGCCGCCCTCAGCAATGCGCTGGGCCAGACCACCTTGACTGGGTTAGAGCCCGGCCTCTACACGGTGGTGGTGCTCAGTCACGGACAGCGCCACGAAGTCCAGATACAGGTTCCTCCAGCGCAGATGGTCGCAGCCGAGATCGTTGTATGAAACGCTGGTGTGCAGGCATCGGCGCGGGTGCCGAGCGTGCCGGAGCGGTCTGCATGCTGCGCCAGTTCCATCACAACCACGCAGCGAAATTGGTGGGCGGCGGCGTGAACCTGACGACCATCTGCCGCCGGCTGAGACGGCAGCTCCAGACGACCTTGCCATATGCCGAGGTGGTGATCACACGGATCCCAAGCAGAGGCGCTGGCAACGACAGCGCCTCTGCCTCACGCATGACCTTTCAAGCGGCGACGCTGTCGGAGAATCCTTCGCAGGACCGGCAACCTTGAGACGCTTTATAACCGGGATGGTGCACCCGTTGATTCATCTGCGCCCGGCCAGGACGGCCGGCATCCGGGAAATGTATGCGCGCCGTCAGTGGAGGTACAGTAGCCTGCGCGCCGTATGGCAGAGTTCATCGCGACAGAAGGCTTCGGCGGCCCGGGAGAGGCTGGGGAAGCCCGCGTATTCGAGGCGGTGAAGGCGGCCTACGCCGGCGAGGAGGCCCTGGGCTTCTGGCGCTACCCGCTGATCACCCGGCAGACCGTGCGGGAACCGGACATCCTCGTCGCCGATCCCGAACTGGGCCTGGTGGTCATCGAGGTCAAGAGTCTGCCCCTGGACATGATCGGCTCGGTCACCGGCTATCAATGGAACCTGACGCGCCCGTACTACGGCAAGAGCGCGATCAACCCGTATCAGCAGGCGCACAAACAGGCGCAGGTGCTGGGCGAGATGGCGGCGCGCAAGTCGCGCCTCACGGGGCTGGCCACGCGGGCCGTCGTCGCGGCGCCGCTGATCACGCGGGACGGGTGGGACGCCCGCTTCGGTCAGCTGCTCAGCGACGTTCCCATGCTCTTCGCGGATCAACTCACCCCGGCGAAGCTGCGCCGGGCGCTGGAACAGACGCCTCCCGTGCGCTACGGCGAACCCCTGGACGACGAGGGCTGGCTGGCGCTGCGCAGCGCCCTGGGCACGAGCGGCAACGTGCCCAGGCGGCAGGTGCGGCACCTGCAGGCCCCCCTGGAATCCCGGCGCAGGATCGACCTGATCGCCCGCTGCGCCCGGCATCTGCACGCCTTTGATCTCCAGCAGGAACTGATCGCCAAGACCATTCCGCCGGGACCACAGCGCATCCGGGGCATCGCGGGCAGCGGAAAGACCGTGCTGCTGGCCCAGAAGGCGGCCAACATGCACCTGCGTCACCCGGAGTGGAACATCGCCCTGGTGTTCTTCTCGCGCTCGCTGTACGACCAGATCAAGTTCCAAGTGGACCACTGGCTGCGGCAGGCGACGAACGGCGAACGAACCCTGCAGACAGCACAGCACCGCCTGCGCATCCTGCACGCCTGGGGCAGCAAGGACCAGCCGGGGTTCTACCGGACCCTCGCGACCCAGGTGAACGTTCCGCCGCTGACGGTGGCGAACACGCCGGACGTCTCGCCCACCGCCAAGCTTCTCTTCGCCTGCAAGGCGCTGCTGGACGACGCGAAGGCCACGGGCACGTCGCTGCAGATTTTCGACGCGGTATTGATCGACGAGGGGCAGGACCTGGTGCACGATGAGGTGTCGCTGAGCTTCCAGGAAAAGCAGGCGTTTTACTGGATGGCCTACCAGAGCCTGCGGCCCGTGGCGCGCGGCGCCCTGCTGGACACGGGGGAACCGGAGTCCAGGCGGCTGATCTGGGCCTATGACGAGGCGCAGTCGCTGGACTCGCTGGTGATCCCCAGCACGCGGGCGCTGTTCGGGGACGCGGGCGCGCAGGTGTTCGGGGCGGGCGTGATGTACAAGGGCGGCATCCGCAAGTCCGAGATCATGAACCGCTGCTACCGCACGCCCGGACCCGTGCTGCTGGCCGCCCACGCGCTGGGGATGGGCCTGCTGCGCGGGGAGGGCATGCTCGCGGGGCTGACCAACCGGGCCGACTGGAAGGCCATCGGCTACGACGTGGAGGGCCAGTTCCGCAGCGGCAGTGAGGTGGTGCTGACGCGCAGCCCCGAGAACTCGCCCAACCCCCTGCCGGGGTTCACGCCGGACCCGCTGGTGACCTTCGAGGACTTCCCGGACCGGGGGGCGGAACTGCGGGCGCTGGTGGCGGCGGTTCAGAGGGACCTGTCCGAGGGCGGCCTGCACCCCAGCCGGCACCTGCTGATCGTCGTCCCGGGGCTGAACGGTCGGCCGTACGGGCTTCAGAAGGCGGTATTTCAGGCCTTGCGGGATGCGGGCGTCAGCGTCTACCTGCCCGGGAACAGGGACGCCGACGTTCCGAAGCAGCGCTGGCCGGACACGGACCCCAACGGGTTCTGGCGCGAGGGTTCCGTCACCGTCAGCCCGGTGATGCAGGCCAAGGGCAACGAGGCCGACGTCGTGTACGTGGTGGGGCTCGATCACGTGGCCGCCCAGGAAGACAGCATCCAGCTGCGCAACCAGCTGTTCGTCGGGGTGAGCCGCACTCGGGGCTGGGTCCACCTGAGCGGTGCGGGCATGGCGCGGACCGAGCTCGCGGATGAAATTCGACGGGTGATCGCCGCAGACGGAACGCTGAGATTCGTGTACCGCCCGCCGAAACGGCAGCTGGACGACGTCGGCTAGGGCAGCCCATGGCGCGGCCGCCCCCAGACGCCACTGAGGTCACGGCGTGCTTGGAGTGCTGGGAGGGCCACGGCAACCTGGAAGCCGTGCAGCTGCCGGCTGGAAGGCGAGTACCGCGGTGGCCCAAACTGCTCCGGTCGGTGACCCCGGAGTTCACGCGGATCCCGGCCCCGACAAGACAGCGATCCGGACCCTGGGTGCCGTCGGGCAGAAGTGCGGACCTCGGGCGGACCTCCACCAGGCACACTAAGAGGCGATGCCCCGTGTTCAGTCTCTCCCTCGCCACGTCTTAAACACGGTCGGTACCGCCTACATGGGCGATGTGCTGCGCGCGGCACTCCGCGAGGCCGATGAGGTGGACATCTGTGTGGCTTTCTTGCGCTTCAGCGGCCTGGGGCTCGTCGTCAAGGAACTGGAGGCCTTCACCGCGCGCGGCGGTCAGTTGCGGGTGATCGTCTCGACCTACCTGAACGTCACGCAGCCGGGAGCGGTCCGCGTGCTCGCGTCCCTTTCCGGTGCCCAGATCAAGCTGCAGACCGGCCCGAAAGGCTTGCACACCAAGTACTACATGTTCGGCCGGGGCCGGGACCGGCGCACCTGCTGGGTGGGGTCGTCGAATTTCACCAAGAGTGGGCTGTTCTCGAGCATCGAATGGAACACCTGCCACGACGACCCGGAAGCCGTGGCAGACGCTGAGGCGCTGTTCACGGAGCTGTGGGAGCGCGCCGACGTGATTCTGGCCAGCGACGAGGCCATCTGGGCCTACGAGCGGACGTTCCTGGCCGCCCAGATGGCCGCGGCACCCCCGACTTCGATCGGTACCGGGTTCACGGCGCCTCTTCCCAACACCGCGCAGGGTGAGGCGCTGGCCCAGCTGGCCCGCCTGCGGCGTGACGGCGCGCGCCGGGCGGCCGTGATCGCCGCGACGGGGGTGGGCAAGACCCTGCTGGCGGCCTTCGACGCCGGCGCGCTGGCCTGTGAACTCGGCCGCGCGCCGGATCAGCTGTCTGTGCTGTTCATCGCCCACCGCGAGGAGCTCTTGCAGCAGGCGTGCGCGGCGTACCGGCAGCTTCACCCAGCCGCCACCACCGGGCTCCTGGTGTCCGGGCAACGCCCTGGACACGCCCGCGTCGTCTTCGCCACCGTCCAGAGTCTGCTGGGCCATCCCGAACTGCTGAGCCGCCACTACGATCAGGTCGTCATCGACGAGGTTCACCACGCCGCCGCGGCCAGCTACCGAACGGTGCTTGGCCGGCTGAACTTTCATTTTCTGCTGGGTCTGACCGCCACGCCTGAACGTGCCGACGGCCACGACGTTCTGGCCCTGTGCGACTACAACGTGGCTTACGAGGTGCGCCTGCCCGAGGCGATCGACCACGGCTGGCTGATTCCCTTCCATTATTTCGGCATCGCCGACAACGTCGACTACACCCCGGTTCCCTGGCGCAGCGGACGCTTCGACCCCGAGGCGCTCGAGAACGCGCTGCTGCTCGAGAGCCGCACCGATCTGATCCTGCGTCACGCCCTGGAAAAGGGCTATGACGGGCGGCGCCGGGCCACCGTGGGGTTCTGTGCGGGCGTGCGTCACGCCCGGTATATGGCCGAGACCCTGGGCAACCGGGGCTTCCGGGCCGAGGCGATCACGGGCACGGTTCCACCGGCCGAGCGTCAGCGGCTCTACGACGACTTCGCCGACCCGGGCCACCCGCTGGAGTGGTTGTTCGTCGCCGACGTCCTGAACGAGGGCATCGACCTTCCGGCCATCAACTCGCTGCTGTTCCTGCGGCCCACCCAGTCGCCCGGCCTGTTCCTGCAGCAGCTGGGGCGTGGCCTGCGCCACCATCCCGGCACCGAGGTGCTCACCGTGCTGGACTTCGTGGGCCACCACAAGAACGCCCTGGTTCCCCTGCAGGCCCTGAGCCGGGACGCGCTGCGGCTCGTCGGCCACCGGCACCTCGATTCACCGCTGCAGTTCAGTCCGCCCACGGACTGCGCGGTCGTCCTCGAGGACCAGACCCAGGCAATCTTGCTCAAGGTGCAGCGCGAGCTGCCGGCGGCAGGCGGGAAGAAGGCCCACGCGGCCGCCTACCGTCTGCTGCGTGAGGAACTGGGCCGTCCACCCCACCTGATGGACTTCTGGGGCCGTTCCGGCGTGCCCGGGTTCCAGGAGCTGCGCCGCACCTTCGGGTCCTGGGTGGAGTGCCGCGCCGCGATGGGTGACGCCGACGACTGGGAACGCCGGGTGGAGCGGGATCCCCTGGCGGGCGCGCTGCTGCGGGCGGCAGAGACCAACCTGCAGCTGCAGCGCGTGGGGGCGTACGCCGTGGCGTGGGCCATGGTGTTTTTCCCCGATGATCCGGCGTCCGGCGTGAACGCGTTTTTCGTGCGCTTTCCGCAGTGGCGGGTCGAGCAGGACGTCGAGCCGGCGCGGGCCTTGAAGACCCTGGAGAAGAAGCCCGCCTGGGGCGTGCTGCTGCGGGACGGCACGCTGGATCCCGCGTTGAGGGCCCGGTTGCGCACCGACCCGCGGCTCGCCGAGGAGGTCGAACGCCGTCTGGAGTATCTCCTGGCCGGTGATCACGCCGAACGGCACGGTGGCGTGCTGCGGACGCCCGGCGCCCTGACCCGGTACCACGGTTACCGGCGCAGCGAGATCGTCAACCACCTGGGCGTTCAGTACGATCCGGCGCGGCACAACACCGGCGCCGTGCAGGTGGGAAGCGACATCGCGCTGCTCACGCAACTGGACACCCGTGACGCGCGCGCCGCCCACCAGTACCGCAACGGTTTTCTGGAGGACCGGCGCTTCTTTTCGTGGGAAAGTCAGAACCGCATGGTGCCGGACCGCGGTTCGGGACAGGCGGTGGCCGATCACCGCCGGCTGGGCCACACGCTGCACCTGTTCGCCCAGCCGGGTGGCGCGGGCCTGTATTTCTACCTGGGGCCGGTCGACGTGGATCAGGTCCGGGGCAGCGCCCCGTTCACGGCGGTCCTGAAATTGCCCGAGCGGCTGCCGGCCACCGTGGAAGAGCAGCTGCTGGGCGGAGGATGACGGGGTCGACCGGACGCAGGCCGTCTTGAAGACTGTGCCGACGTCCACTGGGGTCGCCCACGTGAGGCTGAGGAACATGCCCCGAACGACCGGCGAAGGCGAGCGGTCCCTCTTCCCACTGGAACTTCCCTGATGCCGCCCAGGAGGAGGCGCGCGGGAAACGACGGGTCCGGTCCTGTGGGCGAACGGCTGATCGACGCGCTCGTTTCCGTGATGCGCGTCTCGGTGGGGCCCCAGCCTATGGTGGACGTGCTGCGCCGCCTGCACGCGCGCGGCGTGGACGTCACGTCGTCCGAGGTGGGGGCGGCCGTCGAGCAGGACCATGCCCAGCGCGCCGTCCGGCAGCTCCCTGCCCGGTTCAAGACGGTGAACAGGCTCAGCCTGCGCGGCAAGACGGTGCACCTCACCTGGCTGGGTGAAACGGTGGAGGCGCCGGCCCGGAGCAGGGCGGCAGCGCGGTCGGCCACCCAGGTGGATTCCAGGCCTCCCGGTTCGGCTCCGGCGCGGCAGGTCAGGGGACGCCAGGACGTCACGGCGTCCGTCAACCCCCGCCCGAGGGCCGGCAGCGCCGCGCTGGTCAAGCGCCTGTTGAAGCTCTCCCCGACGGCATTTGAAGGGGTCGTCGAGCGCCTGCTGGTGGCCCTCGGGGTTCAAGACGTCACCCGGACGCCGCCCACCAACGACGCCGGCGTGGACGTGCGGGGCGTGCTCGTGATCGAGGAGCTGTTGCGGGTGCGGGTGGCCGTGCAGGTCAAACGGTACGTGGGAAACGTGTCCCGGCCGGAGATCCAGAAGTTGCGCGGCAGCCTGTCGCACGGTGAGGTGGGTTGGTTCTTCACGACCGGTGGGTACAGCGAGGGAGCGCGGGTGGAAGCGCGGGCCACCGACCGCCAGCCGATTTCACTGATCTCGGGGCTGGAGGTTGCCGAACTCCTGATCAAGTACGGCGTGGCGCTCGACGAGGCCGGGCCGGCTGCGCAGGCAGAGGAGACCTGACGGCGGGGCGGCCCGCGCGGGGCCTGTCGAAGAACATGGACTCCAGATCCCCGATGCAGGTCGGGACTGATCGGAAATTGCGGGGGTTGAGGAAGGCCGCCAGGCTTTCTGTTCGGGGACCGGAGTTTTACACTCCAGATGCCCATGAAGCGGTTCATCCAGAAGTGAACTCGACCTGTGCCCCACCACGGCGAGGGCGAGTGGCCGTATTGAGCAGGCCGAGACCAGGGGTGCGGCGAACAGCGGCGCACATCTGCGCCCTGCGGGGGCCGGAGGTGTGTAGCTTGAACGGACCGTATCCAGGAGGTCCATCCATGAGCAATTTCGGCCAGATGGTTGTCAATACCTTCGAGAACCTCACTCCAGACCTTCAGGGCATCTACGACGCACACAAGACGAAGACACTGAATGAATTCACCGGGCCCCAGTCGCTGTCTGTTCTCGCCAGCGGCGCCGCCTCCGGCGCCCTGCCCGGCCTGCATCTGCTGGGGGCCACTGCCGATCTCGCGTTTCTGATGAACCGCATGGCCGTGTGCTGCTACGGCATCGGGGCCATCAAGGGCCATCAGGCCCTGAAAGTGGATGTGCTTGAACGTGAGGACTTCGCGCTCATCCTTGCGCTGTGGGCGGGTGATGAGGACGTGGCCCGGATCGTGAGCAGCAAGATCGGCGCGGACCTGCTGGTGGTGGGCGGAGCCAAGGTGGGACTCAAAGCGGTGTCCAAAGGCATCGGCCACCAGCTCGGGGTGATCAGCGGCAAGAAGCTTGCCGGAAAGGTCGGAGCCAAAGTCGGTGCCAAGATCGGCGCCAAGGCGGGCGCGAAGTTTGCGGCCGGCTGGATCCCAGTGCTGGGCGGTGTGGTCGGGGCCGGAGTCAACGCCTATTTTCTCTCGGACGTGATGGCGGCGGCCCAGCGGTTCTACGACTTCAAGGTGGAGTTCATCCGTGAGCACGGGCTGATTCAGGCGCACATGACGGCGGCTCCGGCCCCGGCCCTTCCTGCGGCGCAGCCCGCGGACGAACAGGGCGGGATCATCGGTGAACTGCACCGTCTGGGCGATTTGCGCAGCAAACAGATCATCACCGAGACCGAATTTGAGTTGCTCAAGGCCAATCTGCTCAGAACACTGACGGCTGGCTGAGCGCCGTGTCCGCCCGCTGCAGGGGATGAAAGAAGGAGATGGGGGAGGCCTGGCCTCCCCCAACGTGCGCTCCGGCGCATCAGGCGAACTGTGGCGCGCTTCCCCGTGCGCAGGTTGACCTGGCCCGCGCCACACCCGGGGCACTTCCACCTCGCACCCCACGCGCTTCACGGGGTTCCCCGCCCTGGAGCTCTGGCGGTTCAGCCCGCGGTGGTCCGGGCTGAGCGAGCCCCCCCTCCGGGACTGCATCCAGGGCGGGATTCCCTGGTGCGTTGGTCAGGGCTTGTGGCAACCAGCGTCTCTCCAACCGCCCCCGAGGCGTGTCCCACGGGGCCGGCGGCCGGAGCAGCCTCGGCGGCCTCAGCGTCCTCGTGTCATGGGCGGGTGCCCTGAAGCGCGCGGTCAGGCCGTCCGACGTCATCGTCACCGGAGTTGCCCGGTGCCGTCGATGATCAGGGCCGCGAGCTCCAAGGCGGCGGCGTCGGACTTTGCCGTCCGTGGGTCGAGCGTGCGGAGGCTCACGGCAGCGGTGCATGGATGCTTCGACAGACCTGGGCAGCGGTTGTCTCGAACAGGAGGTGCGTCGGCAGACATGACGCAGGGACATCCGGGTGAGCCGCAGGCGGCGGGGTATGTCGGGCTTGAACCGGCGGCCCTGGCCCAGATGCGGCGGCCGACAACCCTCTCGGAGGCGGGACGTTCAGCGGGCCGGGGTCCACAGGGGCCCGAGGTGTTCGGTCAGAAGGGTGAACTTCGTGAAGGACCAGGGACGTTTTGAGAAGGGCTGCCCCCTCTCGTGCGGCCGGCAGCTCAACTGCACGGACGTCGGCTCCCCAGACTGGCCTTGCGCCGGAGAAGCAGACAGCCCTGATGGCAGGAGCGGTCGGTCGATGCTCTTTCTTTGAACGAAAGAATGCTTCCAGCTGGATACTGTTCTGGTCGGCGAAGGCCGGCAAAGGAGGTGGACATGACCCTGGCCGAGGCGCTGATCCGGCGCAAGGAGTTCAAGACCCGCATCGCGGACCTGCAAAGCCGCCTGCAGGGCGTGGTGGTGGTCCAGGAAGGTGATCAGCCGTTCGAGAGTCCTGCCGAGTTGCTGGAGGCGCTGGGCCGCACGATGGAGGAGTACCAGGCGCTGATCGCGTCGATCCACCGCACCAACCTGATCGCGCGGCTTCCCGATGGCCGCAGCCTGACGGAGGCCATCGTGGCGCGCGACATTCTCGATGAGCGCATGGCCATCTTGCGTGGTCTGGCGGAGCAGGCGGGGCGCGTGAACGAGCGCTTCGCGCACAGCGAGCTGCGCTACGTGCCGCAGGTGGAGGTGGCCGAGTTGCGGCGCACGGTCGACGGCTGTGCCCGGGCGCGCCGGGAGCTGGACGTGCAGATTCAGGCCACGAACTGGCGGGTGACGCTGGGCAGCGGGGACGCGCAGTAAGCGAGGGCACGGGTAGGCACGCTGGGCGTGCAGGCAGGGTCGCCTCTGCCCTCTCAGGGGCAAACAGTTCCGACGAGCGGGGCACGGTGCACACGCACGGCTCACGGCTCACCGGGCACATTCATGACCAGCCTGCAGACAGCGCGCCGAGGGAGGGACAGGGGTGAAACTCGCTGAAGTGAATTACGCCATCAAAGCGGTGGAGCGTCGTCTGGACGCCGAGTACCGCCGCGTCCGGGACCGGATATTGACCGAGAAACACGGCGCCGCCGTTTCCCGGGAGCCGGTGGTCGCGGAGCTGGAGCGCTTGCTCAGGCGGCGGCAGGATCTGCGTCAGCTGCGGGCGCGGACCCTCGCTCAGCATCCCGAGGTGGTGGACCTGATCACCGAGCGGCGCGTGCTGCGCGAGCACCTGAAGATCCTGCAAGAGCTGCTGGGCAGGGTGCGGGCCACGTCGCCCGCCGCGCCGGTGCCGTTCAACGCCCGGCGTCTGCTGGGTGCCCGACGCGTGTCCGGGACGCCCCGCCGGGATGCCTGGGAGCTGGATTGTCTGTGGTCCGACGGCCGGCGTTTGCGGAGGCCAGCGGGGGTACCCCTCCGGACCCGGCCCACCGTGGCGCTGACCGATCTGCAGCGCCGCGCCGACCACGTGCGTGATCGGCTGAGCGAGGTGGAGGTCACGTTGCAACGCCGGGGCTGGGACATCGACCACCGGTTCTCAAGTTGTTTCGTTGGACGAAAACTCCAAGGGTGATAAAATAACGTATGGCGCGCTCTGGGCAGACCTGGAAGACCTACCTGCAGTTGATGCGGGGGGTGACGGGTCACTGCGGCGTGGTGCATGAGGCACAGCCCGAGACCGCCGAGCAGGATGAAGTGTTCATGGCGCGCTTCATGAGCGATCTGCGCGCGGGCGCGGTGCAGTTCCAGGACGTGATGGCTGGAACCGGCATCAGCGAGAAGCACTTCCGACATCACCTCCGGTACATTTCACGCTGGGGAGTGGTCCGGCGCACGCTGCTGGCGAACGGCGCGAACTTCCAGCTGCTCGAACAGCTGCGGGCGGAAGAACAGGCCCATCAGCTGGATGATCTGACGCTGAGCGGCAAGCTGGTGGAACAACGTCAGCAACTGGCCGAGCACCTGCGAAAGAAAGCGCCTCCGCCTCAAATCAAGGCCGTGGGCTGGTTGGCCCCTCACCCCCAGAGCGGGCACGCAGCCCGCGTGTACACGGCCCGGGAGATCGTGTGGCTGTACGACACCAACGAGGTCGACGCCGCTGAAGGCCTGCATCCCGCCGTGGCGCGCAGCGTGATCGCGCGCTACCTCACCGCGAAGGGCGGCGTCGTGGCAGACCCGATGGCCGGCAGCGGTACGGTGGCGGTGACGGCCACGCGCCTGGGACACACCACCTGGGCCAGCGACATTGCACCGGCCCACCCCTATATTGCGCGGGTTGATCTGCTCGAACGGGACCTCGCTGAGGTGCTGGAGGGCAGCCCACATCCCCTGGTGGATCTGATGTTTCTCCATCCCCCGCTGCCGGCTTCCCTGGACCTCCAGGCGGCCGGCTTTTCGGCGGACGAGGGAGGCTACGGCGCGTGGCTCGGAGCGATTCTGGAACACACCCTGCATGCCCTCAGGGCGGGCGGCCACCTTGTTCTGGTGTTGCCGCTGGGAATCTCGCCCTCGTTGCTGCACCGCGCGCAGGCGCAGCTGTTCCTCAGCCTGCAGGAGAATTTCGGCCCCCAGCAGCCATTGACGCTGAAAGCCTCGCACCTCGCGGTGGCACGAAGCGGCCGGGAAGGCTGGCACCTGTTCGTGGTCCAGAGCCCCGCGCTGGAGAAAGAAGACTGAGGCGCTGCCCCGACGGGGCTGGTGATACCCCTGGGCCCGGGGTGACAGCGTGGAGCCGCCGCTCAATAACCCTCGGGCTCGCTCCACGGGCAGGTGTTCAGCGCCGCCACCCGGACATCGAGCCGGGTGCGCAGGTACTCCTGCCGAACGACAGTGGACCGAAGGTTGACGGCGGTCAGCACATCGTTCCGCTTTTGCTCAATCGTCAGTGAACCGATGGCCTTGTGGGGAGGTGCGGGCAATCCCAGCACTTGCCGGTATGCCCGCTGCCAGGTATCCGGAAGTTCCTCGTCGTGTTCGGGAGCGGGACCTGGGACCCAGGGCAGCCTTTGAAACGCTGGGGTGTCGAACAAGGCCACCCGCAGCAGCTGGACCAGGTCTTCCAGCGTGGCTGGATACCCCAGGCGCTGCGTGGAGCCGTCCTTGCGCGCCCAATCGACCACGAAGCTCCGGCGGTCGAGCAGGTAGGCGGCGCGCAGGTGGTGCCGGGCATGTCCCAGGTACAGCGCGCCGCTTTCGGGAACCGCCCACCAGCGCTGGGACCGGACCCAGCGGTCTTGAAGCGAGATGAGGGACGCGGCCACCACGGCCAGCTCGAAGTCCACCCGACGGGCGACGCGCGGTGGATCTTGCGGCAGATAGATCCAGCTGTGACCTGAGAACATCTTCACCTCCGTCCGGTGGACTTGCTGTAGGCCTGGCTCCTGGCCTGCTTGCTGGCCGCTCGGTGTTCCCCGCGCGCCATGCGGAACTCCAGCGCCTCGAGCTCCAGGAGCTCCCGGTCGATCAGGGCGCCGTGTGTCTGGGCGCGCAGCAGGCGGCGGCGGCTGAGGGTCAGCGTATCGAGGGCCCGGCCGACATCCCCGGTGTCCAGCTGCTGGGCCAGTTCACGCTGGGCCCGGGCAGCGAGCAGGGTGGCGCGTTCCTGAACAACCTCGGGGTGCTCGGCAGGCGGCTCGCCGTCGAGTGAAGGAAGCACGCAATCGAGCTCCTGAACCTGCGGCTTTCCGTTGAGGTCAGTCCAGCGCAGCTTGATGTTCATTCCCTGACCGCCACGGACGCGCACGCGCAGCACCAGCTTCAGTTCCTGGGCGGCGCGCAGCGGGGGCAGGCTCAGGTCGTAGCCGCTCTGTGGCAGATCGTTGAGCACATCAAGCACTTCGACGCCCTCGACGCGCAGGGTGGCGCTGCGCCCCACGGTGGCCTGCAGGTGGTGCAGCTCGGTCTGGAACAGGGCCGGGAGCTCCCGGGGGTGTTCGGCATGATGAAAGTGGCCGTCCCCGGCGTCGGCAAGTCGTTCAAGCAGACCTTCGTTGTAACGCAGGCCCGCGCCGACCACGCTCGTGCTGACGCCCTTCGTGAGGGCGTCCCTCAGGTCGTCGGCGAGCGCCGGGGCGCGGGTTTCCCCGAGGTTGGGTTTGCCGTCGGTGAGCAACAGGACGCTGGCAAGTCGGCGAGGATGACGTGCGCCGAGCAGCAGCCCGGCGCCCAGCTGCCAGCCTGCGTGCAGCGCCGTGCTGCCCGAGGCACGCAGCGCTTCCAGGCAGGTCAGGAGGGTGCGTCCATCCCCTACCGGCTGCAGGGGAGTGTGCAGCACGGGGCCGCTGGCAAAGCTCACCAGGGCCACCCGGTCTTCTGGCCTCAGCCGGGGGAGAGTCTGGGCGGCGGCCTCACGTGCGAGGGCCAGCGGCAGGCCATACATGCTTCCACTGGTGTCGATAGAGAGGACCAGGTCGAGCGGTGCGCCTTCCTTGCCCGCAGGAGGGGAGACGCGAATGAGCAAATCGGTGACGTCAAAGTCGGCGACGGGGCGGGCGGGGATGACCTGAAGGTGTGGATTCACCACTCCAGTGTCTGAGTCGTCTCCGCATTTCGTTGAACGAAATATCGAAAAAGAGCCCTTGTTCAGGCAACAACGCTCTGTCCCGGTCAACCTTCGCAGGCCCGGTGGATTTGCGTTTGAAGGCGACTGTGTACGGTCCGGACACCAGGTCGTTCGGCCACAGGAAGCCGTACTTCGCGCTTTGCGTGGGGGCTCGGCCAGCGAGTTCAAGCGAGACGCCGCTGGGCTCGCCCGAACGGGCGGCAACCTCTCCCACACTGCTCGCGAACTGGGCGAGGGTGCCTCATTGCTCCGCAAATGGCTGACG
>NZ_BMOM01000032.1 GCF_014647075.1 Deinococcus aerophilus
CCCGTCTCCTGCTCCGCCGGCTGGTCACAATATGAAAAGACTGTCTGAGACAGTCTTTTCATTTCCAAAACGGGCTCTAGGGCATAAATGGCGGCATACCCTTCGACAGTGACCTTTGGCATACCAGCGTGGAGCAGGGCCGCTTCCACACTATCAACACGCAGGTAAGCCGCATGAAGCCGATAAGCGATGGATCGGGCGAGGGTGCTCTTTCCCGTTCCTGGTAAGCCTGAAAAGACAATGAGCATCACGGGAAGTGTAGAGGAAGCTGCCGAGAGCAGCTCCTGCTTTTCTGCCGAAACATTGCGAGACTCGTCCCCGCCTTGTGTCAACCCCTATTCGAGGTATATCGCAGGCACGAAAGTCCAGGAGCAATCCAGCAGAATAGGAACATGTTTGAGTTTGAAGTACAGCATCAGGATGGTCGGGCTCGGGTGGCGCAGTTCCGGACGCCACGCGGAACGGTCACCACGCCCATGTTCATGCCGGTTGGTACGCAGGGAACGGTCAAGGGAATCAGCCCCGATGAACTCCTCGCCATCGGTTCACAGATGATTCTGGGCAACACCTACCACCTGATGCTGCGGCCCGGCGAGGATCTGGTGGCGGCGCATGGGGGCCTGCCCGGCTTCACCGCCTATCCGGGGCCGTTCCTGACCGATTCCGGAGGATTTCAGGTGATGAGCCTGGGGCACATGCGCAAGATCAGTGAAGAGGGGGTGGTCTTCAAGAGCCATCTGGACGGCAGCCTGGTGGATCTGACCCCCGAGCGCAGCGTGGCCGTGCAGGAAGCCCTGGGGGCCGATGTGATCATGGCCTTTGACGAGTGCCCGCCCTTTCCTGCCGAGCGCGAGTACATCACCCGCAGCCTGGAGCGCACCGTCCGCTGGCTGGACCGCTGCCTGAGTGCCAAATCCCGGCCCGAGCAGGCGCTGTTCGCCATCGTGCAGGGAGGCATTCACCCGGACCTGCGCCAGCGCAGCTTGGACCTGACATTGCCGTTTGCCACCCCCGGCTTCGCCATTGGGGGGCTGGCGGTGGGCGAGAGCAAGGCCGAGATGTACCCGGCGGTCGACTTCACCACGGCGCGTCTGCCGGCCGACAAGCCGCGTTACCTGATGGGGGTGGGCCATCCCGAGGATCTGGTGGCGGGCATCGCCCTGGGAGTGGATATGTTCGACTGCGTGTATCCCACCCGCACCGGGCGTTTCGGGTACGCCCTGACGGACGACGGACGCCTGAACATGAACTCCAGCGGGCCACGCCGGGACCTGCGTCCCATTGACGAGGACTGCGACTGCTATGCGTGCCGTCACTACACCCGCGCCTACCTGGCCCACCTTGTGAGGGCGGAGGAGATGCTCGGACCGAGAATGCTGTCTCTGCACAACCTGCGTTACCTACACCGCCTCGTGGAGCGGGCCAGGGCGAGCATCGAACAGGGCACTTTCGTCGACTGGGCCACCGACTGGGGTCTGCGCTACTTCAAGGGCGCGCTGCCTGAATGGTTCGCGCAGACGCTGCGAGCAACCGAGGCGACACCCGCCTGACAGCGCTCAGGACCACCCGGATGGCCTGCCCGCGCATGTGTTCGGTGTGGTCCTCATGAGACCCGCTCACCTTCATCACTTGATCAGAAAGCTTCGTTTGCGCTCGAGAAGCAGGTTTTACCACGCTCTCAGGGTTGACCCCCTGATCTTCATGCTTGTATCATCCGTCTGATCTGCCTTTCGACAAGCCATTCAGGTGTGACGGAAGCAGGTTGCGCGAAGGGATCATGCAGCGGTGAACTACTCCGGGAGAGGAAACTCGGGAACTCGCCCCATCGTCATCTTCAGAAGCCGCAAGGCTGCTTCCGACGCGCGACGTTTTTTTGGGGGTTCATATGAAGAAAAGCCTGCTCGTTCTCACCGCCGCACTGTCGTTCGGCATGGCCGCTGCCCAGACCGCAGCGCCCGCCAGCGCGCCCCAGGTGCCTGCACTGACCGACGTTCCCGCCGGTCACTGGGCCAAGGACGCCATCGACAAGCTCGTCAGCCAGGGCATCATCCTGGGCTACCCGGACGGCACGTACCGTGGCACCCAGAACCTGACCCGCTACGAAGCCGCCGTGATCATCGCGCGCCTGCTCGATCAGGTCCGCACCGGTGAAGTGCCAGCCAGCAGCATCGACGCCGACACCCTGACCGCGCTGCAGAACGCGATTCAGGAACTGGCTGCCGACCTCGCCGCCCTGGGCGTGCGCGTCAGCGACCTGGAAGAGAACGCCGTCAGCCGTGACGACTTCAGCCGCCTAGAAGAGCGTGTCGAGACCATCGCCGCTAGCCAGGGCGACGCTGAAGCCATCGCCAACATCCAGTCCCAGATCGACGACCTGAGCGCCCGCGCCGACGACTACGACACCCTGCGTGCCGACGTCGACGACAACGCCAGCTCCATCGCCGCCCTGAACGACCTGACCGTCCTGCTCAACCAAGACATCCTGAACCTGCAAGACCGCGTGAGCGCCGTCGAAGCGGCCCAGGCCGATCTGGTTGCACGCGCCGACTTCGACACCCTGTCGGGCCGCGTGGGCACCGTGGAAGGCCGTGTTACCAAGGTCGAGACCTCGGTCAGCAGCCTGGACAACCGCGTCAAGCAGCTGGAGAAGTACGCCTTCAGCCTGCGCCCCACGCTGAGCGCCACCTACTACGTGGCCCGCGGCACCCGCGACATGGACTTCGACCGCCTGATCCCCGGCACCATCTTCAGCACCGGTGATGACGGCAACAGCGACACCGCTGATACTGCGGTGGACTACGTCGACATGGCGCGCGCCCAGACCCCCGTCAGCAACACCCTGACCGGCTTCTACGGCTTCAGCACGGCCGCGGCCACCCCGGTCAACGTGCAGGGCAACACCAGCCTGAGCTTCAGCATTGCCTTCGACAACGCCGGCAAGGTCGACACCGTGACCAGCGCGTCCAGCGGCGTGTTCGCCAAGAGCGCTGGCAAGCTGAACGTCAACAAGGTGGACCTGAACTTCGGCGTCCGCGCTGGCCTGCCCACCGCCGACAGCCGTTACCCCGACGTGACCCAGGACGGCACCACCTACCGCCCCCTGTTCTTCTACTTCAAGCAGGGCACCGCCGACTTCACCGTGGGCAACGCCCCCGTGACCGTGCAGTTTGGCAAGGCCCTGAAGTTCAAGTTCGCCGACTACCTGTTTGACAACGACGTGGTTGGTCGCGGCGACGGCTTCGTGGTCACCGTTGACGGCAGCACGGTCCCCGTGATCGGCGCCTACAAGCCCACCATCACCGTGGTCTACGGCAGCCGCAACGGCAACCGTGACGCGCTGACGACCACCGACACCACCACCAACGTCACGACGGTCACGGGCTTTGGCGACGACTTCGGCGCGTACAAGTACTACCGTGGCGTCCGCGCGACCATCACTCCCGTCGGCACCCTGAAGGCGGGCCTGAGCTACGCCCAGGAAGGCCTGGACACCGTGGGTGCCCAGCTGGCCGCCAACTATGCCCGCAACGGCGACACGACCGTGACGCCCAACATCGCTGCGAGCAACATCGTGGTCACCAGCGACGTTGTTGCCTTCGGTGCGGACCTGCACGGTGCGGTCGGCGGCTGGCAGATCGACAGCGAGTACGCCCAGAGCCGTCTGATCACCACCACCTACGCTGCGAGCACGGGCGCGGCCACCACCAGCCAGGCCACCGAGCGCGCCTTCTACGGCAAGGTCGCCGGCAGCCTGGGACCGGTCAAGGTCTATGACCTGAACTACCGCAACATCACCGCTGGCTACAACAAGACCGCGGGCATCATGGAAGCCAACCCCACGGCGGAAAACAGCACCGCTCCCTACCACAACAACCAGCAGGGCTACGGCGTCAAGGCGTCGGCTGCGCTGGGACCAGTGGCCGTGGGCGCGTACTACGACCGCGAAACCAACAATGCCGGTACGGCGGGCACGACCATCGTGGACCGCGGCGCGGCAGCCAAGGTCAGCCTGTTCAACTTGGTCTCGGTGCGCGGCGGCTACTACGAGTACCTCAAGGAAACGGGCGCCTACGACTACGTGAATGCGCTTGACGGCAACGGCCGCCGCTACAGCGTGCGTGCGGACATCACCCCGGGCCTGGGCCTGGCGATCGGCGCGTACTACAACAACGTCATGATCAACGGGGCACGCACCCAGAGTGACGCCCAGCTGTTCCGTAACAGCAAGTACAACAGCTACTTCGGCCTGACCAACAACGAGTTCCTGAACTCGGCCGGCTGTGGCGTGGATCACCCCGGCATTGCCCGCACGGGCACCGACGGTGTGGGCGGCGCGCTGAACTTCACGATGGCCAACTTCACGGACAAGACCTGCTACACCGAGTTCGGTGCCGAGCTGAAGCATGACGGCAAGGATGCCGGCGCGCTGGTCAAGGACCTGTCCTTCCGCATCGGTTACGCCTCGCGTTACCGCAACTTCAGCGGCAAGTACGACAACAGCTTCACCTACGGCGACGTGCTGTACGGCAAGAAGATCGGCGTCGTCCAGGTGGACGTGAAGGGTGCCTTCGGCATGGACCGCTACGCGGACGCCGAGCGCAACCGCACCGATCTGGCCATCGACACCAACAGCGTGGACAACAGCAACGTGGCCGCCATTGGCGTGAAGGTTGTCACCGATCCTCTGAACATGATCTTCAAGCCCAGCTTCGAGGGTCAGGTCGGCTACTACACCCGCAGCCACGACTACGGCACCTACCAGAACGCCGGCAACACCGTGGCGACCACCAACCAGGACTACACTTCCACCGCGCTGAAGTACATGGCCGGCGTGAAGTTCAACGAGTTCCTGCTGCCCAACACCAAGCTGGCCGTGTACTACTCGGGCTACCAGGCCAAGAACCGCGCCTACACCCCGTACAACGCTGGCACCAACGCTGCGGGCTACTACGCCGACCAGAACAACGGTGGCGCGACCGTCAGCCAGGACCTGCTGTACGTGGAAGGCAACTACTACGACCTGTCCTTCGGCTACGGCGTGGGCAACCTGCGTCTGCGCGACGTGCCCACCGGCACCACTGCGCCCGCCGATGCCCGTGGCCAGGTCTTCAAGATCAGCTACAAGGTCAACTTCTAAGCCCCTACTCCTCACCCTGTTTCCTGAAAGCCCCCGCCTTTGTGCGGGGGTTTTTCCTGTTTCAGGGGAGGCCAGACGCTTTGGGGCGCAAGTGCCGCTAGACTCTGGACATGCTTGCTGTGTTCGGTCACCTGAATCCTGATACCGATGCCATCGCCTCTGCCCTGGTCTATGCCCGGCTGCTGTCCCGTCAGGGTGTACAGGCCCAGGCCTACCGGCTGGGCGACCTCAATTTCGAGACGCCTTTTGTGCTGCGGCACGCGGATGTGGAGGCTCCGCCGCTGTTGCCCTCCCTGCCTGCGGGAACGGCGGTGGCACTGGTGGACCACAATGAGAGCGCCCAATCGGTGTCCAATCTGGCCGAGCTGACCGTGACACGGGTGGTAGACCACCACAAGCTGGGCGACCTGACCACCGTGCAGCCGGCCTTCCTGCGCTTTGAGCCTGTGGGCTGCACCGCCACGCTGCTGCTCAAGCTGCACCGCGAGGCGCGGCTGAGCGTTGAGCAAACCGACGCCCGCTTGATGCTCAGCGCCATCCTGAGCGACACGCTGCATTTCCGCAGTCCCACGACCACCCCCGACGACCGGGAGGCGGTGGCTTTTCTGGCGCCGATTGCAGGCGTGAAGGACGTGACGGCGTACGCGCTGGAGATGTTCGCCGCCAAGAGCGATCTGGGGGACACCCCCGCCGAGGCGCTGCTGAAGATGGACTACAAGGTCTTTCCCTTCGGCGACCCGGCCCAGCCCCAGTCATGGGGCCTGGGAGTCATCGAGACGACCAACCCGGCCTACGTGTTCGGACGCCAGGCCGAGCTGCTGTCGGCGATGACGGCGGCGCGGAACGCAGACGGACTGAGCGGCGTGCTGCTGAGCGTGGTGGACATCCTCAACGAGACCAACCGCACGCTGGTTCCGGGCGCGCTGGAAGAGCAGGTGGTGCGTGAGACCTTCGGCGTGCTGACCACCGGCAGCGTGGCCGACCTGGGCGACCGCATCAGCCGCAAGAAGCAGATCGTACCGGCGCTGGAACGGTATTTCGAGGGCCAGGACGCGCGGAGCTGACCCGGCGGTGGACGCCGACCTGAACTGGCTGTTCGCGCGGCAACGCTTCGGGATGCATCCGGGGCTGACGCGGGTGCGCGCGCTGCTCTCGCGGGTCGGGAATCCGCAGCGGGCGTTTGGGGTGGTCCTGGTGGGGGGCACCAACGGCAAAGGGTCCACGGCCGCCGTGCTCGCTGCCATGCTGCAGGCGGACGGCCGGCGCACGGCCCTGTTCACCAGCCCCCACCTGACCCGCTTTAACGAGCGCTTCCGGGTCAATGGTCAGGAGTTGCCTGAATCTGAGGTTGCCGCTGCCCTCGCCCGCCTGCGCCCCCACGCCGAGGCGACAGACGCGACCTTTTTCGAGATCGTCACGGCCCTGGGAGCGCTGCTGTTCGCGGAAGCGGGGGCAGAGGTGGCGGTCATGGAGGTGGGCCTGGGGGGACGGCTGGATTCCACCAACGCGCTTGATCCGGTTCTCAGCGTGATCACCAACGTCGGCCTTGACCACACGGCGGTCCTGGGAGACACAGTAGAGGCCATCGCCACCGAGAAGGCGGGCATCCTGCGCTCGGGGCTTCCGGCGGTGACCGGGGTGGTGGGTGGCCTGCTGCCCATCCTGCGGGCCACCGGAGCCGGGGTATGGGCCCTGGGCGAGGAACTGCACCCGCAGACCCGGTCTCTGGGCTGGCGGGGAGCCGAGGTTGATCTGGAACTGCCCGCCGGCTCGGTGGCCTTCCAGACGCCCCTGCTGGGGACGCACGGGGCGAGGAACGCTGCGCTGGCGGCGGCGGCGGCGCTACGCTTGGGGGTTTCCCCGGCGGCTGTCCAGCAGGGAGCAGCCGCGGCCACCTGGCCCGGACGGCTGGAAGTGCTGCCGTGGCGGGGCGGGCGCATTCTGCTGGACGGTGCACACAATCCGGACGGTGCGCGGGCGCTGGCCGCCGCCCTGGTGGACCTGCAGGTGCGGCCGCTGCCACTCATCTTCGGAGTGGCGGAGGACAAGGCGGTGGCGGAGGTGGTGCGGGCGCTGCGGCCCCATGCGTCGCGGGTGATCCTGACCCGCGCGGTCCTGAGTCCCCGCGCCGCCCACCCCGACACGCTGGCCCCTCACTTCGCCGAGGTGCCCGTCACGCTGACCGACTCGCCGCAGGAGGCCCTGGCGGTGCTGGAGGCGTACTCCGCCCCTCTGGCGCTGGTGTGCGGCAGCCTCTACCTGATCGGCGAGGTCCGACCCCTGCTGCTGGGCCACAGCGGTGAGGGCCGCGAGCGGTGGCAATAGGGATGGTCGGACCTTTGGGTTGAGAATCCCGTTAAACGGCCTGCCGGCGCTCTGCCTGGGCGATCAGGTAGGCGCGGGCGGCGTTCAGCCAGCGCTGCGCGAGGTCGCTGTGGGGATAGCCGCGTTCGCGCAGCGCCGGGGTGCCCAGGCTCAGCTGCCGCTCGATGCGGCGCACCGCGCTCAGCCCACCGCCGTTCTCGATCTCGATCAGGGTGTTGAGCATGGTGGTGGGGTGAACGTAACCCACTCGAATGCTCTCGGCGATGGTATCCAGTTCACGCATGGTCGGTTCTCCTGGGGCTCCCGCCTTCCTGCCGGTTGACGCTCAGACGGGGCAGAGCAAAGAAAGCTTGCTGCTGATTACGACTATAGCAGAGCGCTGGCGCCTGCAGCAAGAACTCGCCTTGGTGATTCTGTATTGACCGTACCTCGGGGCGGTGTTACACTCCAACCAAGGCTGCCCGATTCTGCCCACAGGCAAACCGTCTCTCTGGAGGGTTGCCGCGCGGTGGAGGGGCCAGTCCCAGGCGGCACGCCGCCTCTGTCTCACGCGGGTCTGTCCGCCGGGGACAGGGGGGTGAGGCCACGCCGCAGCCAAGGAGGTGACACATGAAACTGCACGAACGACTCCGCGAACTCCGTAGTGAACGCGGGCTGCGGCTCAAAGACGTCGCCGAGACCGCCGGGATCAGCGTCCCGTACCTCAGCGACCTCGAACGTGGCCGCACCAATCCTAGCCTGGAAACCCTGCAGACCCTGGCCGGGGCCTACGTCATCACGGTTCACGATCTGCTCGAAGGCGTCGAGTTCTACGGCGCGTCCACCGAGGGCGCCCTGCCCAAGGGACTCGCCGATCTGGTGGCCGATCCCACCCTGGGGCCGCAGATCACGCCCGACTGGGTCCAGACCCTCTCGCGCATTGAACTGCGCGGCAAACGTCCCCGTGACAAGGGCGACTGGTACGAGATCTACCTGCACCTCAAGCGCATCCTGAACTGAGTTTCAGGAGCATACCGGGTCAGCGGCCACCGCCTGCTGGCCTGTTTTATTGGGTCCGGGTGCCTCCCCGGGCCAGTAGCAGGGTACCGGCTCCCCAGGCCCCGCCGATCAGGGACAGGGCAAAGGCCAGCGGCGGCGCGCCCAGGCTGGCGGCCACCGCGCTCAGCCCCAGCAGCGCGCCCACCGCGTCGGGCACCGGCAGGCGCAGGCGGTGGGCCACGCTGCGGCCCACGTCGTAGGCGCTCACGCTCAGGCCCACCGCGATCAACACGGCGGTCAGGGCGGCGGCGACCAGCGCCGGACCCAGCAGCCCCGAGAGTGCCAGGGCCAGTGCCGGGCCGCTCAGCGCGGCCAGGGCGAGCACGCCCAGGGCCAGCGTGCGCATGGGGGCGTGGCGCTGCCGGCTCGCCAGGGTGGGGGCCAGCCCCGCCACGAACAGCAGCAGCAGCGCGCCCCCGGTCAGCGTGACGAACACCTGCGGCCACGCCGCGCTGCCCAGCCAGCCCAGCAGCGGGCGGAAGGCGGCAACGGTCGCCAGGGCGATGCCCTGCGGCGGCGAGGTTTCCAGGGCGTCCAGGTCATCCGGAGCGTGCCCGAGCAGTGCATTGACCCGTCCGCTGACCTGGGCCCCGGGAGCTCGGCGCACGTCGCCCAGCAGCGTGACCACCTCGCCGCGCACCCGCGCGCCCGCTTCCAGCTGAATGTGGCCGCCCACGGCGATGACGTTGCCCTCCACCGGTTCATTGACGGTGATGTTCTGTCCGAAGCGCACGTCTCCGTGGGCTGCAACCGCATACAGCGCGGGCAGGGTCAACACGGCGCTGAGCGCAAAGGCCCCGGCCCCGACCTGCCGCATCACGGGCCCCGGCCGCCAGCTCACGGCGGCGGAGGTGAGCAGCAGCAGACCCAGCCCGACTCCAGCAAGCGGCGAGACCTGCGCGAGCAGGGTACGCAGCACCAGTGCCCCGGCGGCCAGATTGGGCCACGCCGTCGTGATGGCCAGCAGGGTCAGGCCGACCATCAGGGCGAGCACGAGCACCAGTGGAGCCGGGTTGTGCCGGACTGCGGTGGCCGCGTTCAGACCAGGGACGCCTTCCGGAATGGGCAAGGGGGACGGCCGGACCTCGGGTCTGCGAACCTGCCCGGAACCGGGGGCCTGCCCGCGCTCCACCTCCCGGACCAGCCGGGGCACCACCGCCGCCGCCACCGAGGACGGCAGCGGGGGGACCGGGAGGACCCCGGTGAGCCGGGCCGACGCTGTTACTTCCGCCGCGACGGCCGCCGCCACACTGCGCGGCAGCGGGGCAGCGCCCAGCAGGTGGGCCGTGCGAACATCGTCCATCACCTCGGCTGCGAGGCTGCGGGGCAGGGGAGGCGGCTGGATATCTTGCAGGGTCAGCGAGGCGGCGATGTCCGAGACGACTGCCCCCGCCACGGAACGGGGAAGCCGGGACGGAGCAGCTTCCAGGCGGGCGCGCCAGGCGATGTCTGAGGCGGCGGCGGCGGCCACACTGCCGGGCAATGGCGGCGGCGGCAGGGCACCCAGTTGCCGCGTGACCGCACCGAGCGCCCGCCGCCAGCGGTCCACCCCCACCTGATCGGGCACGGCGCGCAGCAGGTCGTGCTCGGCCGGAGACAACTCTCCGGCGGACTCGCGGTGCAACAGGTCGAGCCAGGCGGGTCGTGGTGGCTCGGCCTGCGGCGCTGCGCCCGGGTTGTGTCGCTCCGCGTCCATGTCTTTCCTCTACGCCTTTTGGCTGACCCTGGTTCCCAACCGTGGTCCCGGCTGTCTAGGGCACCGGGCGTTCAGGGTGCTGGGTTTTCTCTGGCCTGAGCCCGATAGTCGCCGCTCTTGCCACCGGTCTTGCTCAGCAGCCGCACGCCGGAGATCTCCAGCGCCTTGCTCGCAGCCTTGAGCATGTCGTACACGTTCAGGGCGGCCACACTGACGGCGGTCAGGGCCTCCATCTCCACACCGGTGGGAGCGGTGGTGCGCACCGTAGCCTCGATGCGCACGCCCGCGTCCTCCAGGGTGATCTGCACGTCCGCCCCGGTGACTGGAATGGGATGGCACAGCAGAATCAGGTCCGCTGTGCGCTTGCTGCCCGCCAGCCCCGCGAGCCGGGCCACGGTCAGGGGGTCTCCTTTGGGATTGGTGCCCGCCTGCAGCGCGGCTCGGGCCTCGGGGGGCAGGCGCACCCAGGCCTCGGCCGTCGCTGTCCGTGTGGTGGCGGCCTTATCCGTCACGTCCACCATGCGGGGCAGGCCGTCCTGAAAATGGGTGAGCCGGGGCGGCTGTGCGGGGGGAGGGGCCACCCTCAGTCCTCCGGCAGCTTGAGGTCGCGCAGCGCGGCGAAGGGGGTCTGCCGGGCGTGGGTGGTGCCTTCCGGAATGCCCAGGTTGTCGTCGATCTCCTCGACCGGCACGGCGGCCATGTGTTCACAGGAGCCTTCGTTGAGGTCCTGGCCGCAGATCTGACACAGCCCCTTGCACTCGGGGTCGTGCAGCACACTCAGGGGCGACTGCAGCAGGGTCGTCTCGGCGAGATAGCTGCTGAGGTCGACGTTGGGGTCACCGAAGACCAGCACTTCCTCGCCGGTCTCCGCCTCCTCCAGGTAGGGGGCGTCGGCGGACGGCTCGTAGCGCATCAGGGTGCCCAGCGTGAGTTCCAGCGGCACCGGCACCTCCCGCAGGCAGCGGGCGCACTCCATGACCACCGTCGGCTCGAAGGTGCCCTGCAGATACATCTCGTTGCCGCTGAGCGCGTTGACGTCAATGTCATACGCGGCGGGTTCCGTGAAGGTGAGCGTCTGGGGCTGTCCGCCCTGCTCGTAGTGGAGGTGATCCAGGGTGCCCTCGGCGTGCGCGTCGTCCGACGAGCGCAGCAGTGAGCCCAGGTGAATTCGGGGAGAATCGTTCATCGCTCAATCATAGGGCGCGGGGGCGTCCATTAACCGCGCTCCCGTCACGGTCCAGCCGGACCTACCCCAGTTGCGTTACAACAGCGCTGGTCCGCCTGCCCAGCAGCATACAGAGCGGGCCAGAGGCCACCAGGGCAGGAGGCTCAGGCCAGTTCCACCACGCTGGCATCCGAGATGGTCAGCTTGTGGGCGCGGGGCATGGTGTGGCCGCCGCTGACGCGGGCGCGCACGCCGATCAGGCAGTCCTGCAACCGTTGGCCGACGTTCTCGATCACGGCTCCCTCGTCCACCACACTGTGCTCGACCTCGGCCCCGCGGATCACGCTGCCGCGCCCGATGCTGGTAAAGGGCCCGATGTAGGCGTCCTCGATGATCACGTCCTCGTCCAGCATCACCGGTCCCACGATCTTGCTGCGGATCACCCGGGCCGACGCCGGAACCACCACCCGCCCCGAAATCAGGGAGTCCTCGATCGTCCCCTGGAGGTCGGCCTCGATGTCCTCGAGCAGCAGCCGGTTGGCATCCAGCAGGTCGGCCGGACGTCCGGTGTCCTTCCACCAGCCCTCGACCCGCTGGCCCAGCACCGCGCAGCCCCGGTCGATCAGGCCCTGGATACCGTCGGTGATCTCGTATTCGCCCCGTGCGGAGGGGGGCATGCCCTCGAGCACCTCGAAAATCTGAGGAGTAAAGCAGTACAGGCCCGCCACCGCCAGGTTGCTGGGCGGGTCCTTGGGCTTCTCGACGAGCCGGGTGATGCGCTGGCCGTCAAGCTGGGCCACCCCGAACGCCGTTGGATCGGGCACCTCGACCAGCGCGATCAGGGCCGCCGGTGTCTGCTTTTCAAACTGCTCTATGAACGGCCGGGCCCCGAACTCGAACAGGTTGTCTCCCAGGTATACACAGAAATTGGATTCCCCCACCCACTCGCGGGCGGTGAGGACTGCGTGCCCCAGCCCCAGCTGTTCGTGCTGGTTGATCAGGGTGACCGTGACACCCTGGACCTTGCGCAGGGCATGTTGAATCTCGCCGCGGGTAATGTCGGAGACCACCACGCCGATCTCTGTAATTCCCGCCGCCGCCAGGGTCTGGATGGCGTGCCGGATGATGGGCTGCCCGGCCACCCGCAGCACAGGCTTGGGCCGGGTAAAGGTCAGGGGACGCAGACGGGTGCCCAGGCCTGCGGCGGGGATAATGGCTTTCATTGAGGGTATTCTAGGTGTTCTCTTTTCCCATCTCTCTGACACAATCTTGACCCTTATCGCAACTCCTGATAGGTCCGGTTTTTCCTTGGAGGAGTCAGGCGGAATGGCATAACCGGTACATTACCTGCCGGAATGGGATGGCACAAAGCTGTCCCGTTCTCCTTTTCGAAAGGATAAGATGCGGCGGTGTCTGCAGTCGTCTGCGGCGGAGTCCACCTATGAACAGAAATTTGCTCCGGGGATCTTGGCCCCTATGATTGCCGCGCCTGCATTTCCCGTCTTGAAGCCTGTTGTACGTGCAGGGACCTGTGTGCCATGTTCTCTCGTCATACGTGTGCAGCTACACGAGGCTTGCGGGTGACGTCGGTACCTCCTCCCCGTCGGTTGCCGTCTGATCTGCTGTGTCAGGAGCCCAACACCGAAATTGACTTAATTTCCCTATGGCGTGGGGTGCGTCTGCTGCTGCCCAAGATCTTGCTGGTAGCCATCGGTCTGTCCCTAGCGGTTTACTGGTGGTCACGGACTCAACCGGTGATCTACGAGGCAGTGGCCAGCCTGATTGCTTCTAGTACCCAGGGTCAGATTGGGGTGGTGGGTGGTTCGGTCATTTCACCCCTGCCGGCGGGGACAGTGGCCCAGGTGACTCAGAGTCCTCTGGTTCTGCGTCCTCTGATCGCGGCGGTGCGGGAAAACCGATCTCTGCTGACCGCTGAGAGACAGTGGCTCGTTTCGCAACTTGAACGTGATCTCTCGTCGCCTGATGAGCGACGAGAAAAAATTGTAAGTGTCAGCGCCGAGCAGGGGATCGGGGAAAACAGTGTCTACACCTTAAGGACCCGTGCCCCTTCAGCAAGCGCGGCCCGCGTTCTGGCAAATCTGGCGAGCGAGCAGCTGTTGGCCTGGGATACCGAACGGACCTTACGGGAGGTGGCTCTGGCCCAGACCAATTTCACTTTGCAGCTGGCACAGGTGGACCGTCGGCTGTCTTTGCCGGGACTGTCCTCATTGGAACGGCAAACCTTGATCTACCGTCGGGCCACCATGCAAGACAATCTCGCGCAGTTGGCATTTTTGAAGACTGCCAGGCCCAGCAGTCTTCAGGCTCTGGTCAGTGCTGTGGACCCGGCCCAACCCATCACTGCATCTCCGTTAAGGAACGCTGCCTTGATTGGCGTACTGGGACTATTTCTGGGAAGTGGGATGGCTGTTGTGCTGACGCTAATGCGTCCCTTGATCTGGACCGAAAGAGATCTTGTATCTCGAGGTCTGTCTACCCTGGCAGTCTTACCCCGGCACAGGGCGGGCCTGTCTGATTCACAAGAACTGATCGGTTTTTTAAGGGTTCAGGTACTAAATGTTCTTCAGAACCATGACCGGCCCGTGCTGATGGTTGCTGGAGTGGCCGGGGGCGAAGGAGCGAGTACCCTGTGTGCCAGACTGGCACTAAGTCTGGCGCACAGTGGTCAACGCGTGCTGGTGGTGAATGCCGATCAAAAGCGCGGAATCCAGCATCCCCTGGAAGTGAAGGGAGGCGCAGATCAACCGTGGCGTCAGATGACGGAGCCGGGTGGCGCGCGCGACATGCAAAGTGTTGTGTCAGAAACTCCTGCCTTACAAATCAAGGAGGTCGGGTTACGGGTACATTTGCTTGCGGCCAGCGGCACACCGGGCAGTACTGACCGTGCAGACCTCCCTGCTGGTGGGCCTGAGATCAGTACCCTCGTCGATATGGCAGGTCAGTCCGGTCTGGGCGAGATGCTGCGCTGCTGGGGTCAGGGCCATGATCTGATACTTGTCGACAGTCCTCCGCTGTTGGTCTGCTCCGACGGTTTGCGGCTAGGACAGCATACCGACGGCATACTGATCGTGATTGAGGCAGGGCGGACCTCGCTGTACGAACTGGATCAGACTTTGCGTTATGCCGCAGCCGTGGGACTGCCTGTCTTGGGCTTCGTATTGAATAAGGCTCCTGCGGTGGCTCGGAGATCTCGGTTCAAGCATGACGGCATTCGTACCGGGGAAGCCCGGTAGGTATGGGATTGCACCTGTCTTCCGGAGTGCAGTCTCAACGTACCGGTCAGCAGTACACGTCGGCTCGTCTGTCACAACTACCGCAGGCTCTAGCCTTGTTGTTGGGCGACCTGCTGAGTGCCTTGCTGGCGCAATTGCTCGCATCTGTGTTGTTGAGTGCCCTGGGCCGCCCCCCTCTGCGGCTGGACCCCCCGCTGATCTGGATGGGCTTATGGCTGCTATGGCGGGCTTATCAGGGGTTTTACCCAGGCTATGGACGCTCACCTCAAACCGAACTGAGATTGCATACCTTGGGAACCTGTCAGGTCGCGCTGGCCCAACTTGCCGCAGCGTTCGCTGTTCATCAGCTGGTCCCCAGCGTTGGTGGTGTGCTCCTGATGTGGTTCCTACTGGTGGTGTTCGCACTCCTGACCCGTTACACCGTACGTGCCGTGCTGATCACCTGGGGACAGTATGGGCGCGACATCAGCGTGATCGGGGCCGGTCGTACGGCGGCTTTGACCATTGCCCATTTGCGGGCCAATCCAGCTTATGGGCTTCGCCCCGTGGCTACCTATGATGACAACCCCCGCTTGCATGGCAGCAGTGTTCAGGGCGTACCAGTAGTTGGTGCCATCGAACTCGCGCTCCGTTGTCCTCTGACGGAGCAAGCATTGATCTCTATCCCAGGGGCACGTGCAGAAACACAAAGTCGACTGGTAAATAGCGTTTATGCAGTCTTCCCCATTACTTGGATTATTCCTGATCTTTTTGGAGTGCCAAATCAAGCATTGAAAACTCACAATATTGGAAGTCTGGCAACTTTAGAGATTCGAAACAATCTGAGAAGCAGGCGTTCTCAAATAGTTAAGAGACTCCTTGATATTGTACTTAGTTTGATTGGGCTGGTGTTGGCATCTCCTCTTTTTTTGCTCATAATCATTATTATTTATATTAATAGTCCTGGCCCGGTGATTTACAGATCATCTCGCATCGGCAGAAACTTCCAATTGTTTGATTGTTATAAATTTCGGAGCATGTACCACGAATCGGATCTGATGCTTGAAAAAATTCTTGATGAAGACTATGCGATGCGTAAGGAATATGAGACTTTTCACAAGCTGCGTCGCGATCCTAGAATTACAAGTGTCGGCGGCGTCTTAAGAAGATTCAGTTTAGATGAGTTGCCTCAAATCTTCAATGTTCTAAAAGGTAATATGAGTTTAGTGGGGCCCAGACCTTACTTGCCAAGCGAAAAGGACAAAATGGGTGAGATTGCCCATTTTATTGCCCAGGTTTCACCTGGAATGACTGGTTATTGGCAAGTTGTAGGGAGAAATCACACGACGTTCGATGAGCGTCTGGAGATGGATAGGTTCTACATTGCTAACTGGACGCCATGGCTTGATTTGGTCTTACTGATTCAGACAGTAAGAGTGGTTATAGTGGGGAAAGGTGCCTACTAGTTTATGAATCAGAAAAGAATGGTGAAAAACTTTCTAATCCTTTCTGTATTGCAAATTTCAGGTTTTATTTTTCCACTTATCTCATTGCCCTATCTAGCTAAGACATTGGGCATCCAAATGCTAGGAGTATACTCGCTCTTTCAATCTGTGACCGTCATAACCTCGGTAATCGCCGATTACGGCTATATAACCAATGGTACACAAAGAATATCTACTATTAAGGGCAATTCAAAAAAAATTAGCATTATAATAAATAATGCACTTTACCTGCGGCTTAACATAGCTATAGCGGCGTCTTTTTGTGGTGCGGCGTATCTGTTCTCAGTCATTCCTAAAGGCATGCAAACTTTGCCAAATCTTTTAACAGTGGTGGTGGCAACAGTTTTAAGTTCCTTAAATCTTCCCTGGGTGTTTCAGGGACTGGAGAAAATGCCCCAATACTCCGCGATTTTGATCGCAGGACGCACGTTTTCTTTGATGCTAATTCTAGCTCTAGTATCTGGTCCAGCTAATTTACAAACGGCCTTGTGGGTTAGCCTGCTGCCTCAATTGATTGGGGCAGTATTTTCTATTTTTTATATCAGCAAATATTTAAATTGGAAGTTTAAAGTCCCCAGGATACTGGATGCTAAACTGGAATTGATCTATGGCTGGAATTTTTTTACCCCCAATTTTTATAGTATATTTTTCACACAAGTAGGGCTTATAGCTCTTGGAATGTACCAAAGTCAGATGGTTGTTGGCGGCTATGCCGTAATGGATCGAATTGCAAAAGCCGTGGGGAGTTTAAACGGAGCTGTTAATCAGGCTGTCTACCCACAAGTCGCTTTTGCGATGTCTCAATCGCACTCCATAGGGGTGGCAGTACTGCGTAAATACGCTTTAATATTTCTTCCACCCGCCCTCGTTTTATCTCTCATTCTGGCTTTTTATAGCCCTACTATTGTCAGTATATTTTTTGGAGAAACTTATGTTCCATTTTCGGATGCCCTGAGATATCTCTCTATATTCATATTTTTGTCCTCTGTAAATACTTTCATTGGAGTTATATATATGAATACGTCTGGCAGGCAAAGAGAATATAGTCGGGCAACCCTCGTCGGAACCTTGGTAGCTCTGGTTCTATACTTCTCGCTCCCAGCATTAATAGGTTATTATGCGCCGGTCTTCGGAATTATTTTAGGCGAATCTCTTATTATAGTAATAATATTAAGCAGTATATTCAAAAAGAGAAATAAGAATGTATGACTTTACTTTTATTCTTCCTGAAATATCTAGGCGTCCCATTGGAGGATATAAAATCGTTTATGAATATTGCAACAGACTTTCTGATCTAGGATATAACGTTTCCATCATTCATCTCCGAAAGAGATCTAAAAGCAAGCTGCATTTTGTTAAAAGAGTGATTGAAAATTTGCTGCATAAATATATTTTTGGAAGTGAGGTCGTCTGGTTTCGACTTGCTATCGGGATCAAAGTTCAGGAAATTGAAAGTGCCCACATATTGGAAGACCAACAATTCGAATCGCTGTACTACGTGGCTACTGCCTGGGATACGGCAAAAATAACCAAAAAAATAGCAGATTTCTTTAATGCTTATGGTTTATATCTCATTCAAGGCTATGAGACATGGGATGCTGAGGAAAAGGAGATCATACAGACCTATCATTTGGGATTAAGAAATATTGCCATTGCCAAGTGGCTGCAGGAGAGTGTGAAGAATTCCGGCGCAGAGTGTTACTTTGTACCAAATGCCTTCGATTTTGAAGACTTTCACGTAGTTGAGCCGCCCTGCTCTAGAGATGGTAAGATTGTGCTGACTATGTTTCATGACTCACCCCTCAAAGGCTTTAAAGATGTAGTCAGCGCGTGCGAGATAGTCAAAGAAAAATACCCCGAGACAAGGTTTATCGCATTCGGAGCTTACCAGCCGGGCGAATACTTACCAGAATGGATGTCATTCCACTTTGCTCCTTCAAAGGAGCGATTAAGAAATTTGTACAACTCGTCCAGCATTTTTTTGTCTGGAAGTTACACGGAGGGATGGGCCTTGCCACCCTCTGAAGCCATGCAATGTGGGTGTGCCCTGGTTGCCACTGATATACCTGGACATCGTGATTTTTCAATTCACGGTGTGAATGCGTTGCTCTCTGAACCCGGCAATTATCAGTTGATGGCTGAGCACATCAGCCTGCTTCTGGAAAACCCTTCTTTTCGGATTCGGTTGGCCACTTCTGGGAATGAATTTATTCAAAACTATACGTGGTCTAAAACTATATCACGATTTCTTGATATATGTGATGCGGCCAGTATCATACGTATGGATAAAACAAAAATTGAAGCTGATCTGTGAGGGAATATAAAAATGAGCCTTAGTCCGATTTTGACTAGGTGTATACTTGCTTTTTTCTTTGTTATAGCCCTCTTACCCAATGGCCAGGTAGGTCAGGTCAACGTGAAACTCATTTCCTTATTAGTTTGTCTATCATTAATTTTTGTTGAGTTTTTTAGATATAAAATGACCAAATTATCTTTAGTAATTGCTTTTGCATTTTTGAATTTCATATTTGTTCTAAGTATATGGTGGATATTGGGGATAATTAATGAAAATACTTATGCAACAGAACAATTTAAAGGAGTCGTTGTCACTCTCGTAGTGATCGCTATAGCTTTATTCTTTGCAGCCGGACACGAGATCCGCCGACTGCAGGCACTCAAAGCAATTGTCCTTGGAAACTTTATCTATTGTATTCTTAAGCTGTTCATAATAATTCTTATTTATTTAAAGTTGTTAAGCTTTGACGTTCTCATTGGAGTATTTAATTTTCTAAATACTACGCCGGTAACTTTAGAAATACTTCCTAGAGTACTTAGAATTCAGACAATTAGCGACATTCTGTCCCCATTCATTGTTGGAATACTGCTCTATAAAAGAGATATCTGGGTTAAATACCGCGCGATGATTCTGTTTATACTTTTTGCTTCTATCTTATTTTCTTACGCTCGAGCTATATGGCTTTTAACTTTTGCGGTGGTGATTTTAAACCCACAGCAGGCGATTTTAAAAAAGAATTATTTCATCCGCGCTACAACTGCTGTTTCACTTTTTGCAAGTCTTATGATTTTGGGACCCGCACAATACTTGATAAATAGATTTTATGGTGAAAATATTGCAGCATCGGACCAGATCAGGAGTCAGCAAATTGCGGGATTACTAGAATACTCTTTGGCTCGGCCGTTTTTCGGGCATGGTTTTGGAGCCTATATCCCTGGCATTATTCGTGACTCAAATGCGCCTTATACCTATGAAGTTCAATGGTTGGCTCTCCTGATGCAGGTGGGTATTCTGGGGTTGTTTGTGTTGTTGGTCTACTTGATGCTGGGATTTGTTTTTATGGTAAAATCTAGGCAATCCACCTATTGGATTGCGTTATACTTTATGTGGCTACTTATGGGATTTACCAATCCTTATCTTACATCATCTGTTGCGGGCATTGTTTTTGCAATTTGTCTATACCTAAGTAACGAAAAATGGAATAATATGGGAACAGAGAGAAGTTTGGTGAAAATATGAGAAGAAATTTACTGCCTAGGAGAGATGATGCAAGATATAACCATAGTTTTGGCAACTTATAATGGACTGAATTATATAGAGGATCAGATTGATTCTCTATTGCATCAAACTTCTCAAAGGCATGAAATACTCATTCATGATGATGGCTCCAGCGATGGAACCTGCGAGTACGTTGCCGACTTAAGCAGGAAAAATCCCCGTGTTAAAAATCTTCAGCTTCCGCCTGTTGGCGGAGCCAGCGCTAATTTCTCGCTTCTGTTGCAGAATACAAGCAGTCCATATGTCTTTTGCTCGGATCAAGATGATATTTGGTGTCATGACAAAGTTCTTACAATGATGAAGCAAATCCTCTTTTATGAAGGTATTTATGGGAAAGACGTGCCATTGCTTATACACACTGATCTCAAATTAATTGACCAAGCCGGAGAAAGTCTCGCCCCATCATTCTGGCGCTATCAAAATCTGAACCCACGTTGGGGTGATCAATTCAACCTCATATTGACGCAAAATGTTGTGACTGGCTGTACCATGCTGGTCAATAGGGCATTGCTCAAAAAAGCCCTTCCTGTGCCGGCAGATGCTGTGATGCATGATTGGTGGTTGGCGTTGGTGGCGTGTGCCTTCGGCAGGGTAATCTGGCTGAGTGAACCGACGGTACGCTATCGCCAGCACGCAAGGAACGAGGTGGGTGCCAAGAAGTTTGATGGGCAGTACCTGCTTTCGAAGATGGCGAAGCTAGGTGACCGGAGTGAGGCCCGGCGAAGCCTGGAATCGACCGCGCGGCAGGCAGCGGCTTTCGCTGAACGTTTCCCAGACGCCGCACAGGTGGACCAGGCACGAATTTTCGCTCAACTACCCTATATGTCGCCCTGGCAGCGACGTCAAACCATTGTTCGGGAACGATTTTTCAAGATTGGTATGGTCCGCAATCTGGCTTGGCTAGGACTAACATGACACCCCAGTCTATTTTTCTGATCGTACCCACACTGGATGCCGCACGTCACGTTCCGGCCTTTTCTGCAGCCCTGAACCGCCAGACCAGACAGCCAGATCATGTCTTGATTTTGGACTCAGCCTCTGCCGATAACAGTCCTCAACTTTATCGGCAACACGGTTTTGAAGTTGTCTCGCTTGTTCGCGAGGGATTCAATCACGGGGGCACCCGCAACCGGGGTGCCCACTTGGCCTGTGCACAGGGGGCGCAAATCCTGGTATTTATGACCCAGGACGCCATTCCGGCCCACGATCGCTGGCTAGAAGAACTGGTTGCACCCATTCTCGCGGGCAAGGTGGCAGCCACTTTTGCCCGACAACTGCCCCGCCCCGGTGCCTCATTACTGGAGCAATTTTCCCGGTACTTCAATTATCCAGACAGCAGCCGGCTTCGGCGAGAGGCGAACATCCAACACCTGGGGGTTAAAGCCTTTTTCTTCTCCAATGTCTGCTCAGCGGTGCGGGCCGATCTCTTCTGGTTAGTGGGCGGCTTCCCTGAAGGCGTCATCATGAATGAGGATATGATTCTGGCAGCCAGACTGCTACGAGCGGGACAAGCCACCGAATACGTGGCACAATCGCAAGTTGTTCATTCTCATGACTACACCCTAACCCAGCAATTTCGCCGCAACTTTGACGTGGGCGTTTCTTTCTCGCAAGCAGGACCTCTGCTCAATGGGGCCAGGGTGGGCGGCGAGGGGCTGCGGTTTGTTGCAGGGCAGATGCGTTATGTGCTCAGGCATGGGCATGTGGACCTGGTTCCGCTGGTCCTTCTGGAAGCAGCAGCCAAGTTCACGGCCTTTCAAACGGGTAAACGTCACCGCTTGCTGCCGATAGCCCTTAAGAAGATATTGAGTATGCACCGTTATCACTGGAGTCAGGAAAGGAAGACCTCATGACCTTCAATAACTTACTTGTCACCGGAGGCTGCGGCTTTATCGGCAGCAATTTCGTGCGGTACTGGATGGCGCATCATCCCGAAAGCCACATCGTGGTCTATGACAAGCTGACCTACGCGGGGCGTCAAGAAAACCTGGCTGACCTGTGGGAAGATTCCCGTCTTTCCCTGGTGGTGGGTGATATTACTGACCTGGATGCGGTACGCCGGGCGTGCCAGGAGCACCAGATTGACCTGATCGTCAATTTCGCCGCCGAGACCCATGTGGACCAGAGCATCCTGGGACCGCTGGTGTTTACGGACACCAATGTGCGCGGCACCCACGTTCTGCTGGAAGTGGCCCGTGAGCTGGGCCTCCGCCTGCACCACATCAGCACCGACGAGGTCTATGGGCATATCCGCGATGACCACCAGAGTGTGGAGACTGACGAGTTGGCGCCCCGCAGTCCCTACGCTGCCAGCAAGGCCGCCGCCGATCAACTGGTACAGGCTTATGCCATCACCTATGACCTGCCGGTGACCATCACGCGTGGGGCCAACAACGTTGGCCCGTACCAGTATCCGGAAAAGGCGGTGCCGCTGTTCTCCACCAACGCGATTCTGGGCGAGGCCATTCCTGTGTACGGCGACGGACTGCAGATGCGCGACTACGCCCATGTGTATGACCACTGCACCGGCATTGAAGCCGTGTTGCTGCGCGGCGAGATCGGAGAGGTCTACAACGTCGGGACTGGACGTGAGATGACCAACCTGGAGATGGTGGACATCGTTCTGGAGACGCTGAGTAAGTCACACGATCTGGTGCGGCATGTCACGGACCGCGCCGGTCATGACCGGCGCTACAGCATGAACGTGGACAAGCTGAGGGCCCTGGGCTGGCAGCCCAGGTATGACCCGAAAGAAGCAGTCGCTGAAGCCGCCAGATGGTATGCAGACAACCGTTCCTGGTGGGAGCCGATCCGCAGCGGCGAGTTTCGTGAGTACTACGAGCGCCAGTACGCCGAGCGGCTGGCGGGCACGGCCCAGTGACGATTCCTTCTTCCAATCGCCGGGGCATCATTCTGGCGGGCGGCAGCGGGACGCGGCTGTATCCGGCGACGCTGGCGGTGAGCAAGCAGCTGCTGCCGGTCTACGACAAGCCGATGATCTATTACCCGCTGACCACCCTGATGCTGGGGGGCATCCGCGAGATGCTGGTCATCTCCACGCCGGAGGACACTCCGCGCTTCCGGCAACTGCTGGGCGACGGCTCGCAGTGGGGCCTGAGTCTGGAGTACGCCGTGCAGCCCGAGCCCGGCGGACTGGCGCAGGCCTTCCTGATCGGTGAGGATTTTGTGCGTGGTCATAACAGCGCGCTGATCCTGGGCGACAACATTTTCTATGGCAATGACCTGTCCGACCTGATGGACCGTGCCGATCAGAAGGACGAGGGGGCCACCGTCTTCGCGTATCAGGTCAGTGATCCGGAACGCTACGGTGTGGTGAACTTTGATGCCTCCGGGCGGGCCCTGAGCATCGAGGAAAAGCCTGCCCAACCCCAATCGGACTTCGCAGTCACCGGGCTGTATTTCTATGATGCGCGAGTCACTGAACTGGCCCGGCGTCTGCAGCCCTCGGCGCGCGGCGAGCTGGAAATCACCGACCTCAACAACATCTACCTCGCAGAGGGCTTGCTGGACGTACAGGTGATGCGCCGGGGGTTTGCGTGGCTGGATACCGGCACGCACGAAAGCATGCTGGAAGCCAGTAGCTTCATTCAGACCATCGAGCACCGCCAGGGCCTCAAGGTGGCTGCTCCCGAGGAAATTGCCTGGAGATCGGGCTGGATCAGCACCGAACAGCTGCTCGAACAGGCAGGCCGACTGGCCAAGAACCGGTACGGCCAGTACCTGATGAAAATCAGCCAGGAAAAACGGAGCCACCCATGACCTCAGACCGCAAGATTAAACTGGACGCCTCGACTACCCAGGCACTAACCTTCGAGACCTACCCGGCCGCGCCGCAGATCGACGGGGTCTGGTTTCACGCCCTCAAGAAAAACCGCAGCGAGAACGGCGCGTTCATGGAATACCTGCGTCTGAACGAAACGGGTGTCCAGGGGTTGCCCGGCCCGCTGACGCCCCGGCAGATCAGTATGTCGTGGGCGGCACCGGGACGGATCAACGCCTTTCATATCCACGTGAAGGGGCCGCAGAATGAGCTGTGGTGTGTTCTGAGCGGCCAGCTGATGGTCTGGCTGGTGGATTGCCGTGAGGACAGCCCCACGCTGAACGTGCAACGCAAACTGATCCTGAGCGGTGAGCAGCCCATGCTGGTGCATATTCCCAGTGGAGTGGCACACGGCTACCAGGCCGGAGATCAGGGAGCAACCCTGCTGTACACGATGGACGCCCAGTTCGACATTGCAGACCCCAACGAGGGTCGCCTGCCCTGGAACTTCTTCGGAACGGAGTTGTGGGACGAGGACCGGGGATGAAGATCCTTCTGACCGGCGGCAGTGGGCGGTTGGGCACCGAGTTGCGCGTGCTCCTTCCCACGCTCCTTGCCCCGAGCAGCCGGGTGATGGACATCACCGACATGACGAGTGTGCGGGCCCTGGTCGAGCGTGAGCGGCCCGACGTGATTGTCCATGCGGCGGCTTACACCGATGTGGGGGGCGCGGAGCGGGAACGTGAAGCGTGCTGGGCCGCGAATGTGGAGGGTACACGAAACATGGCGCGCGCTGCCAACGCGGTGGACGCCAAGCTGGTGCATATCAGCACCGATTATGTGTTCAGCGGCGAGACAGGTGGCTACGGCGAGGATGACACGCCGGGGCCAGTCGTCAACTTTTATGCCCTGACCAAGCTGGTCGCCGAGGAGGCTGCCCGCACTGCCCGACACCACCTGATTCTCCGCACCAGCTTTCGGCCACGCGAATTTCAGTATCCGGTGGCCTTCAGCGATGTGTATACCGGTCAGGACTATGTCGATGTGATCGCGCCTCAGATTGCGCTGGCTGTGCAGCATGCCCTGGAGATTGATGACGAGGTGCTGCATATCGTGACCGAGCGCAAGAGTGTCTACGAGCTTGCGCGGCGGCGCAAGCCGGATGTGCAGGAAGGCACACGGGCGGGAGCAGGCGTGGTGCTGCCGGGAGACGTAAGTCTAAACATCAGGCGATGGGAACGGCTGAAAGCTTCCTGGCTCTAATGGTCCGTAGATCGTCGGAACAGCAGCAGACCCAGCCATAGTAGGAACACGAGGACTCCAGTAAGTGCGAGAGGCAATTCAAATTGTTTCCAGCAGACTGGAGACATCAGAGAAAGACGCTGGACGTAGAACGAACTCTGGCCCCCCTGCTCGGCAAGAAGACGGAACGTCTGGTCGGATGTCGCCCGACCGGGGAGTGGGGGCAGTGTGGTAGTGATTGTCAGGCGCTGCTGGAGATGAGGCCGCAGGTTCACCGTGCCATTCATCAGGCTGCCGGCGTGCGGAGCGGTGAAGGTGGTCACCGTGTCGCGGCCGAGCCTGATCTGGAAGTGCTGGCCCGCGGTGGTTGCCAGCACGCTGTAATTCAACTGCTGGGCACCTGCGGCAGGTATAAACAAGATCACCTGGTTATTCAGGGCAGCGTCGTAGGTTTGCAGACCCACAGGACGAAAGATGGAATACAGCTGCCCTGTCCCGTGGAGTATGGGTTGGAGCAACATATTCTCGACAGAAATGGCTATATCGCTGTGGTCGTGGGGTGCAAATGGTCGGAAACGGGGGTCCAAATTGCTTTTATTGGTCAGCAAGCGCAGCTGATTGCTTCCCTGCCGGAGCGGCAACACAAGCCATATATTGTACTTGGCGGGAATATTCAATGTCCTGATCTGGCCCAGTGGGCTGTCGTTCAACCATACTTGCAGGGTTTGGTCCGGGAGGGGCAGCGTGAGGGTTAGGTTGGCGGCAATCCATTCGCTTTTCAGAGCATTCAGTTCAATGGCCGTAACCTTGCCCAATGTCCAGCGACCCCACGCCTCCTGACTCCGAAAGCCGTGAAGGCTATGAATCTGCACGCCGGAAAGTTCGGGGCTAACCCTGGGCACGGTTGTGGGAGCAGACGGGATGTCGATGTCGGTCATATGCCGCGCTTTACTGGCCCGAGGCTAATCCCCACCGCCACCCACCACAACTCCGCAAAATGTGGGCTGGGCAGCGCAATGACCACGTCCACCACATTCATGGCGGTGAAGCCGTACAGGATGGCGACCGTCAGTGCGTCGCCCGCCACGGCTGAGCGCCACAGCGCATAAGCCATCACCACGAGCAGTCCCAGGGTGCCCAGAATGCCCGTTTCAAGCAGCCAGTGCAGCCAGGCGTTGTGGGCGATCAGCCAGACGCTGGTCCAACGTTTGAGGGCTTCTGGACACTGAATGTCATTGCGCTCCAGCGTCGGTGTGAGCTGGCAGCCATCTCTAAATAGGTACGTCAAGTATGGTCCGCCCTGATACGGTCCGACGCCGCCGATCGGCGATGTGTTCCAGCCCAGAACGGCGTCCCGCCAGACATATTCACGCCCGCTGGTCTGGTCGTTGAGCAGACGCTCGACGGGTTGCAGCGGAATGTTCAGCGAGGTGGTCAGGGCGGCCAGACCCAGAACCACCACGCCCGGCAGCAGCACCCACCAGCGCCTTTGTCGCCCGGCAAAGGCCAGCGCAGCCAGGCTTCCCACCCCCAGGGCGAGCAGCGGCCCCCGGCTCCCGGCCGCCAGCAAAGTGGCGAGGGCCAGTCCCCCGGCCGGAAGGCGCCACCACAACCGCCCTCCTCGCCAGAAAAGAACGAGCCACAGCGACACCACCGCCACCAGCCCCAGCGACACGACGTAGTAGTACGGATGCCCCAGGCGCTCCTGCACGCCTGCGAAGCCCAGGGTCAGCAGCGTGTAGCCCCAGGCTGTGGCGAAGATCACCAGTTGTCCCCAGAGCAATGGCCTGAGGTTGCGGCTGTTTCGCAGGTACACACCCGCCGCGATCATGCCCAGAATCAGCAGGGTACGGGCCGCCGCCAGCCCAAACGAGAGCAGCGGCTGGGGCGTGAACAGGGCCGCGATCAGCTGGGTGCTGGCAAAGAAAAAGAGAACACACCGCGCGGCTAGCGGCAACGTTCGCAAGCGGCTCAGGGCTCCCAGCGCGGCCAGGTACAGCGGTGGAAACACCGGAACCAGCGCGATCAGCCCGCCCACCCACTTTGGCAGAGTGAAGCTGGGGGCGGCCGGGGAAGAACTCACGCGCGCCAGTATAGGTGGCCAGTACAGGTGCAACAAAAAACCCCCGCCAGGGCGGAGGCTTTCAGTGGTGACCCCAACGGGATTCGAACCCGTATCGCTACCTTGAAAGGGTAGTGTCCTAACCGTTAGACGATGGGGCCACACCACTTCAGTTGTTCGGTTGCTGGCCCAGAGGACACAGATTCCGGTGACTGCCTTTCAAGGGGTGCCGTTTCCGGCACGCACAGAAAGATAGCCGCTGAGGTAAGGCCACGTCAAGGGGGGGGAGGGCGAGAGCGGGGAGATGGGGCCACCCCCCGCTCCGTCCCGGTCCCCAGGGCCAGGGGATTTACATGTGCAGCGCGCGCTTATCTGCCGCCAGGGCCGCTTCCTTGACCACCTCGCTGAGCGTGGGGTGGGCATGGATGGTGCGGGCGAGGTCCTCGCTGCTGCCTCCGAATTCCATGATCGCCACCGTTTCCCCGATCAGTTCCGAGACGTTGGGGCCCACCATATGGACACCCAGCAGCTTGTCGGTATCGGCGTCGGCGACCACCTTCACGAAGCCGCGCGTGTCGTTGTGGCCCAGGGCGCGGCCGTTGGCACTGAAAGGAAACTGCCCAGTCTTGACCCGGTGGCCCGCATCCGTGGCTGCCTTCTCGGTCAGGCCGGCCCAGGCGATCTCAGGGCTGGTGTAGATCACCCAGGGAATCACGTCGTAGTTGACGTGTCCGGCCTGTCCGGCGAGCATCTCGGCCAGGGCCACGCCCTCCTCCTCGGCCTTGTGGGCGAGCATCGCTCCGCCGATCACGTCGCCGATGGCATAGACGCCCGGCAGGTTGGTGCGGTAGTGGTTGTCCACCTTCACGAAGCCGCGCTCATCCAGCGCCAAGCCCACGGCGTCTGCACCCAGGCCCGCCGTGTGCGGCACGCGCCCGATGGACACGATCAGCTTGTCGTACTGCGCGGTCACTTCCTGGTCCTTCTCGGTGTAGGTAACGGTCACCCCGGCATCGTCCTGCTCGACCTTCGTGATCTTCACCCCGAAGTGGAAGTCCAGGCCCTGCTTCTTGAAGTGCTTGAGGGCCTCCTTGCTCACGGCGTCGTCGGCAGCCATCAGAAAGCCGGGCAGGGCCTCCAGAACCGTGACCTGCGCGCCCAGACGGCGCCACACGCTGCCCAGCTCCACACCAATCACGCCCGCGCCGATCACGCCCAGCCGGCCCGGAATTTCCGTGAATGCCAGGGCGCCGCTGTTCTCCACGATGTGGCCGCCAAAAGGGGCCAGCGGAAGTTCACGCGGGCTGCTGCCGGTCGCCACGATCACGTGCCGGGCCTTGACCTCTGTGCCGGCGGCGTTGACCACCCAGTCCTCGCCGTCCTGCCGGACCAGCTGGCCCAGTCCCGGGATGGAGGTCACCTTGTTCTTCTTGAACAGGTAGGCGATGCCGCCGGTGAGCTTGTCCACCACGCCGGTCTTGCGCGACAGCATCTTGGCGAGGTCAATGCTCGCGCCGGCGACCTGAATGCCGTGGTCGGCCGCGTCGTGCTGAATCATCTCGAACTTCTCGGAAGAATCCAGCAGGGCCTTGCTGGGAATGCAGCCCACGTTCAGGCAGGTGCCGCCCAGGGAGGGTTTGCCGTTCCGCGTGAAATCGTCCACGCAGGCGGTCTTGAAGCCCAGCTGCGCTGCCCGGATGGCCGCCACGTAGCCTGCCGGGCCGCCGCCAATCACCAACACGTCAAAGGAATCCATATCACCCCCGAGCGTAGCACCGCCCCCCACGCCGGATGGTGGCGCGTTCCTGCAGCGGGGACAGAACGCCTGCCCCCTGGGAAGGGCCCTGGATCACGCGCGGCGGTAGCGCTTGGTGGGCCGGCCCACGCTGGGGCCGACCGTCTCGGCCTGCACCTCGCCCTGGGCAAGCAGGTGTTCGAGGTAACGCCAGGCGGTCACGCGGCTCAGGCCCAGCTGCTGCCCCACCTCCGAGGCGCTCAGGCTGAGCTCGGACGGGTCCCACAGCGCGGCCGTGACGGGGGGCAGGGCGGCGATCAGGCGTGACTCGCGCAGCGACCGCTCGGCTTTGGGCAGGAGCTTGCGCTGCTGGCGATTCTGCTGCTGACGAGCAAGGGGGCGGCGGGCGTGACCGGCAGCGGCTTCGTGGTGCTCGCGGGGACCCTGGCCACCCTGGGCAGTGTGCCGGTGGCGGGCCTGGCACTGATCCTGGGCATTGACCGTTTCATGAGCGAGGGCCGCGCGATCACCAACATCATCGGCAACGGCGTCGCCACGCTGGTCGTGGCCCGCAGCGAGAACGCCGTGGACATGAACCGCCTGACCCGCGTGCTGGACGGTGAGCAGCTGCCGCCCGTGAACGCCGACGTGAAGGCCGAGGAGCACGGAGAGGGCCGCACGCTGTGAGGCGCCCAGCTCGCCTGACCTGTCCCAGACAGAAAAGACGCCGCGCCGTGGGCCCCCTGCCCCGGCGCGGCGTGCTCGTGCCCTCCCTGGTCCAGGCCAGTCGGGTTCAGGCCAGCTCGGTGTACGCGGCGGCCACCCGCGCCGCCACCGCCGCGTTGTGACGCACCAGCGCGATGTTGGTTTCCAGGCTGCGGCCCCCCGTGATCTCCACGATGCGCCCCAGCAGGTAGGGCGTGGTGTCCTTGCCGGTCAGGCCCAGCGCGTCCATGTCTGCCAGGGCCTGCTGAATCTGCGGCTCCATCTCGGCGGCGGGAATCTCGGCGTCCTCGGGGACCGGGTTGGCGAGCAGCACCCCTCCCCGCAGGCCCAGCGACCACTTGGCGTGCAGCACGCGGGCCACCTCGGCCTCGCTGCGCACGCTCAGCGGCGAGGCAAACCCGCTGTGGCGCGAGTAGAAGGCGGGAAATTCATCGCTGCCCAGCGTGATGGCGGGCACGCCCTGGGTCTCCAGGACCTCCAGGGTCAGCCCGATGTCCAGGATGCTCTTGACCCCTGCGCTGACTACGCACACGTCGGTGCGGGCGAGTTCCAGCAAGTCGGCGCTGATGTCCATGCTGTGGCCCGCACCCCGGTGGACCCCCCCCGTGCCGCCCGTGGCGAACACCCGGATGCCCGCGAGCGCGGCGATCCGCATGGTCGAGGCCACCGTGGTCGCGCCGTGGCCGCCCAGCGCCACCGTCACCGGCAGGTCGCGGGTGCTGATCTTCTGAACGTTTGGGTCGGTTGCGAGCACTTCGAGCTCGTCACTGTTCAGGCCCACCTTCAGCCGCCCGCCCAGCACGGCGATGGTGGCCGGAACCGCGCCGTTCTCGCGCACGACCGCCTCCACACCGCGCGCCATCTGGGTGTTGTGCGGGTACGGCATGCCGTGGCTGATGATGGTGCTCTCCAGCGCCACCACGGGCCGGCCGGCGGCGAGCGCGTCGGCAACCTCCGGGTGCAGGTCGAGGTGGGCGGCGACTTCGGGACGGATGGAGGACGGGACCATGCCCTGCAGGGTAACGCCGAACGGCGCCGGATTCAGTCGGCGTGTACCTGGGCCAGCGCCGCCCGCACCCGTCCGCGCGTCAGGTCCGGCACCACCGTCCGGGTGCTGGCGACCGTCAGGGCCGCCGCCGCGTGGCCCTCGCGTGCCGCCTGTAGAGGCGTTTCCCCGGCAAGCAGCGCCGCCAGGAAAGCGGCGAGCATGGCGTCTCCGGCTCCGGTCACGTCCACCACACGCGTCTTCAGGGCGGGCAGTTCGGTCACGCCGCCTGCCCCCGAGAGCAGGCTGCCGTGTGGGCCGCGCCGCACCCACACGACCTCCACGCCCTGCGCGTGCAGCGTATGCGCCGCCGCCGTCAGGGCGGGCAACGTGTCGGGCACCGGCGCTCCCACCAGCGCCCCGAGTTCGGCCACGTTCGGCGTAACGGCCCAGGGAGCGGGGCCTGCCGTCAGCACCGCCCGTGAGCGCTCGGCCTTGGGCACGCTGACGGGTTCAAAGACCACTCGCGCCCCCCCCTGCGCCGCCCGCAGAAGCAGGTGCGCCAGCGTCGCGGGGGGCAGGTTGCCGTCCGCAACGACCCACGGTGCGCCCACCCGCACCGCCCACCGGTCCTCCAGCGCCGCCGGGGTCAGGGCGTCCGTGACCTGCATCGCGGCGACCGCGATCACCAGTTCACCAGTGTCGTCCAGCACCGCCGTGTAGGTGCCGGTCGGGGTGCCGGGCACGCGCAGCACCGGAGAGACGTCCACGCCCGCCGCCGCCGTGCTCTGCAGTAACCCATCGCCCAGCGTGTCGTTCCCCACCGCCGAGAGCAGGGCGGCGCGCACGCCCAGCCGGGCCAGATTCTCGGCCACGTTGCGGGCCACGCCGCCGGGGGTCTGGGCCGACGTGCCGGGATTGCTCGTGGCGGGCACGGCGGAGGCCAGCGTGCGCAGCTTCACGTCCACGTTCGCGCCGCCGATGACCAGAACCTGGGGAGGTGGAGCAGAGGAGAGGAGCATGGTGGAGCATGCTAGCGGGCCGGGGCCACTCAGTGCGCGGAGCGCTCCCCGGTGACCTCCCACAGCTGCAGCACCTCCGCCGCCTCGTCGGCGTGCATCTGTTCGATCAGGGCGCCGCGAAAGGTGGCGACGCTCTTGCCCGCGGCGCGGGCGTCGCCCCATGCGGCGAGCACGGCGCGGGCCTCCTCGGCCTGCTGGGGTGTGACGCCGTAGGCGGCGTGGGCAGGGCCGATCTGGTCGGGGTGAATCACCGTCTTTCCGGCGAACCCCAGGCTGCGGCCCTGCTCGCATTCGGCGGCAAATCCCTCGGGGTCGCGCACATCGTTGTATACGGCGTCCAGCGGCAACTTGCCGTGGGCGCGGGCGGCCAGGACCACCGCCGAGAGGGCGTGCAGCAACGGCAGCCGCTGCGGATGCGGGCGTGTCCGCAGCGCGCGGGCCAGGTCGTTGGCGCCCACGAGCAGGCCGGCCACGTCCGGAACGGCGGCAATGGCCGGGGCGTTCAGGACCCCGGCGGGCGTCTCGATCATGGCCCACACGGGCAGGCCACAGGCCAGGGCCGTCACGGTGCGGGCGTCCTCGACCTTGGGCAGCACCAGCCCCGCCGCGCCCGACTGCCGGGCCATCTCGCAGTCGTCGGCGGCCCACGCGCTGCCGGGACCGTTGACGCGCACGAACACCGGTCCCGGCCAGCCGCCCGCCAGCAGCGCCGCCCGCACATTTCCGCGGGCCGCCGCCTTGTGTTCCGGGGCCACGGCGTCTTCCAGATCCAGGATGACGGCGTCGGCGTTCAGCGTGCGGGCCTTCTCCAGGGCGCGGGGCTTGTCGCCCGGCACGTACAGCACCGAGCGCAGCGGCCGGGTCAGGGCACTAGGGTGTGTCCGCAAACCCTGGAGGCAGTGTAAAAATGACGTGTGGTTCGGCGTTACGAGTTGACCGATGAGCAGTGGA
>NZ_BMOM01000033.1 GCF_014647075.1 Deinococcus aerophilus
TCGTTTCACGCTCGGTTGTCATGCATCGCGCCTCGCTTGAGGCTCAGAAAAGATACAGGCCTACTCCCAAACTGTCAACCCCTGTCCTCCTGAAGTTGCTTGAGGCTCCGCCACACCACCCCAGGCCACCCACCCTCAGTCAACGAGAAACAGCGTGAGCGTCCCGCTTTTTGCCCCTCCCTCGATGGTCAGCACCTCCAGCCGGCACCCCACTTGCCCAACCGTTAGCCACTTCCAGCAATCCGCCTGGGTGATCCGCTCCGCCCTTTGCCTCCTCCGGGGGGCATGATGGAAGGATGTCTCCACACCTCTGGCTCCGGTCCGGCACCGCCGCCGTGTTGACCCTGTTGTTTTGCAGCGCATGCTCCAGCGCATTGAAGGTGGAGAAGGTGGTCTCGGACGGCATGCTGTACACCGTGGCCGAGGTCAATCCAGCCACCGACCGGTTGCAGCTGCACTGGTTGAACCCCACCACGGAGCAGCCCTACCGGACCTTCGCTCAGGTCGGGGAGCGGCTGTCGAAAGAAGGTCAGCGGTTGCTGTTCGCCACGAACAGTGGCATCTATGCGCCGGGCCTGCGCCCCCTGGGGCTGCATGTCGAGGATGGCCGCACGCTGGTGAATGTGAACAATGCGCGCTCGGGAGGTAATTTTGCGCTGCTGCCCAACGGCGTGTTCTGGATCAAGGGCACCCAGGCGGGCGTGACCGAGACCCAGCGCTACCAGCGCCTGAACCTGCAGCCCACCTACGCAAGTCAGTCCGGCCCGCTGCTCGTGGCGAACGGACGCCTGCACCCCGCCTTCAACAAGGGCAGCACCTCCTTCAAGCTCCGCAGTGGCGTGGGCGTGTGCGAGGACGGTCGGGTGCGCTTTGCCGTCAGCGCTGGGCCCGTGAACTTCTACTCTTTCGCCGTGTTCTTCCGCGACCGCCTGAAGTGCCCGGACGCCCTGTATCTGGACGGCAGCATCAGCGCCTACGCCACCCCTGAGACCAGCACCCAGCTCGCCGACTTCGCTGGCATCTGGACGGTCAGCCGCTGAGGGCACCGGGGGCCGCATGCTAGCTTGGCCCATGCGGTTAAATGTGGTGTTTTTTGCCCATCTGCGGCGGGAAATCGGAGTGGAACAGCTGCAGATGGACGTGCCCGACGGGGCGGATGTCCGGACCGTGGCGCAGCTGGTGGAAGCGCAGCATGGCCTGAGCCTGAAGGGCTGCATGGTGGCCGTCAATGAGGGTTACGCCTCTCCGGAGCAGTCCCTGAAGCCCGGAGACGAGGTGGCCTTCTTGCCCCCGGTGGCCGGCGGTGAGGAGGACGGGCCCACCAGCGTGTGCGAACTTACCGAGCGTCCGCTGCAATTACAGGAGGCCGACGCTTTTCTGGTCCGGGCCGAATATGGCGCCCAGGCCTACTTTGTCGGCACCGTCCGCAGTCCCAACGCCGGGAAAACCGTGGAATACATAGACTACGAGGGTTTTGCGCCCATGGCGCGCAAGGTGATGCAGGGTGCGGCGGACACGGCGCGCGAGCGATACGGTGACCTGCGGGTGTTCATCCAGCACCGCGTCGGCCGGCTGCGGCCAGGAGAGGCGAGCATCCTGATCGGGGTCGCCAGCCCACACCGCCGAGCCGCCCTGGAAGCCTGCGACTTCCTGATCGAGCACCTCAAGGTCCACGTGCCGGTGTGGAAGCATGAGGCCGATGAGGACGGCCAGCACTGGGTGAGCGGGCACACCGGACACCCCACGTTGTAACCCGGGGCGGCGCGGCGCGCGTTATTCCGACTTATGCCCCTGCGCGCCGGGCCGCGCCTGAGTGTCCAGGAAGTACTGTGACGGACCGTGCTCGCGCGCGTGGGCCTCGAAGCTGAGGTAGTAGCGGCTGGCGAGCCAGATCATCAGCGTGACCACGCCGCTCAGGGCGAGCAGCGGCCACCAGCCCGGCGGTCCCGACAGGATGCCGTTGAAGACGAAGTGCAGGGTCATGCTCAGCGCCACCCCGCGCACCACCCAGCTGCGCCCCCGTTGCCAGTGCAGGCCGCCCAGCGCGTAGCCCTGGGGAGCGCTGAACAGGGCGTGCGCCAGGGTGGTGACCAGCGCGTGCCAGGCGGCGGCCCCGCTGCCAAAGCCCAGGGTGTAGGTCACGTTCTCCATCAGGGCAAAGCCCAGCGCGGCCGTCACGGCATAGACCAGACCGTCCATCGGCTCGTCGAAGGACAGTTCGGTGATGGCGGTGGTCGCCGCCACGAACTTGAACCCCTCCTCAATCACGGCGGTCAGCAGCGCGACAAGCAGCAGAATCAGCGGCAACGACGAATCCAGCAACCGCCCCAGGCTCGCCTCGAAGGCCGCCGCCACCAGCCACGCGAACATGCCCCAGCCAAAGGTGCGGGCCAGCAGCCACAGCGGTTCCGGATGTCGGTCGCGCCGCACGAAGAACCACAGCCACACGAAGGTGATGCCCACCGACACCAGGAGGGACAGCAGCAGACCCGTGGTCATGGGTGCCGGGTGACGCGGCTCAGGCGCGGGCCAGCCGTGCGGCCGCCTGCATGGGCTGGTGTGCCAGATGGGTCAGGGCCAGGGCCAGGGCGTCCGCCGCGTGGTTGTTGAACAGCTCCCGGACCCCCAGCGACGCCTTGACCATGTAGATCACCTGCTCCTTGTCGGCGCGTCCGGTGCCCACCAGCGACTGCTTCACCTGCATGGGACCGTAGGTGTGCACCGGAATCCCCGCCTGGGCACACGCCAGCTGCACGACGCCAAACGCCTGCCCGACCTTGAAGGCCACGTCGGCCTGCCGGCGCAGAATCTGGTCCTCGATGGCGACCGCCTCCGGCTGGTAGACCTCGATCAGGCGGCTGACCTCCGCGTGGATGTAGGCCAGCCGGCGCGGCATCACCCAGGCGCTCTCGGTGGTCAGGCAGACATGGTGCAAATGCCGGGCCTTCCGGACATCTCCGTCCACCAGTCCCAGCCCCAGGTTCGCCAGTCCGGGGTCAATGCCAAGCACGATCATGCGCCCAGCATACGGTAAAATGCCGACCAAAGCAGGGAAAGCGGCACGCAGGCGCCGCCCCACCGGATCAGGCCCGGCGGCACGACGCCCAGAAAACACGACGCCCAGAAAAACGGGACGCCGGGCCAGCGCAGAAGGTCCGCTGCTGGCCCGGCGTGGACGGGCCGAGTGCCCATCCCCCGGTTGTCCGTGGGGGCTTTAGTGGCTGGCGCAGCCGCCGCTGCCCTCGCCGTCGGGCGACTGGGCGCCGTCGGTGCGGAAGGAGTGGCCGCAGCCGCAGGAACTGGTGGCGTTGGGATTGTTGACGGTAAAGCCGCCGCCCATCATGTTCTCGACGAAATCGACCTCGCTGCCGCGCAGCAGAGACAGGCTCATGTGGTCCACGAGCAGCTTGACGCCGCGGTCGTGAACGATGGTGTCGCCGTCGAGTTCGCGGTCATCAATCGCCATGCCGTACTGGTAGCCGCTGCAGCCGCCGCTCTTGATGAACACGCGCACGCCCGCATTCTCCTTGCCGCTCTGGCTGAGGATGCCGAGGGCCTTCTGCGCGCCAAATTCACTGATGGTCACAGGCTTTTCGGGAACGTTGCCGTGGGATTCGGGAAAAGAAGTCGCGGTCATGCGTGAAGCGTAACACCATTGAAGCAATAAAAAGGTGTCTGACAGGCACATTGAGGTGGCGACGCGGAAGCGGCAACTCCTCCTTCAAACTTACATTCCTTGAGCGTGGTCATGTTAAGATGGAGCCATGACGAACCCCTATGCCGAGTGGTTCGAGCAGCTCCGCGCCGAATACAGTGAGCAGCTCGGGGCCATGCCTCTGCCCGACGGTCTTCCTGAGCATCTGCGCCAGCTGATTCACGAGCGCGACGAGGACGCCATCCAGTTCATGATCAAGCTGGCTTGGCAGTTTGGGGCACAGGTCGGGTACGCCGCAGGCAGCCGCCAGGATGGCGAGCAGGTCGCGGTGGTCCGGCCCCCGCGCGTTCAGGCCTGAGCGAGTCCGGGTTTTCAACAGCCGCCACCGTCCCCCGCGGAGCGGTTTTTTCATGACTTCACTTCAGTGTCCCGAGGAACGTGGCGTGGCCCAGCAGCCTGGCTCCTCGCGGCCGGACAACAGGCCCAGGGCCACCAGCTCTTCCAGGACCGTTTGAACGAAGACCCGCAGGGTTTCGGGGTGGGCCTGTCCGACCTCCTGGGGATAGAGGTGCAGGTCGGCGGCGCGGCGGGCCAGATAAACGGCGAGGTCGTTCACGCGGGCAGCATATCTGGGGTCCACTTCCAGCCACCAGAACACAAAAGCCGCCCCAACCTTCTGGCGGGGCGGCACGGGAACTTCCGGTCTTTTCTTCAGTCGTCAGCGGCGGCGTGGTGGGCCAGCGACTCGCGCTCGTCCGCTTCACGCAGCGCACGAATGCCGCGCACGATACCGATGGTGGCGAAGTACGTCACGGCAGGCACCACGAACATCAGGATCCACAGCACGGTGTTCGCGTTGGCGGTGGTCAGGACGTCGGCGCTGATCAGGTCTGGCTTGTAGCCCGCCACCGACATGATGATCAGCAGCGCCATGAACGAGGTGCCGATGGCCAGCCGCACCGGGTGGTTGGTGGGGTTCTCGGCGTAGTACACGTTGTCCTTGCTGCGGTCGAGCATGGGCACAGCGAACATGGCCAGCAGCACCACGGTGGGCAGCAGGATTGCGCCGACAAACTCGGAGCCGATGATGCCCCCGAGGATGTGGAACTCGAAGCTCGGGATGATCGCCAGGGCACCGAAGACCCACAGCAGGTACCAGTCGGGTTTGATGTTCTCGATGGGCGTGGTGCTCGGGGGCCCGAAGAACTCGACCGGGTGTACCGGGATAAAGGCGCTGAACAGCAGGATGATTCCGGCAAACAGCAGCGTGAGCATCAGCATGATGGGGGTCTGCTGGGTCAGCAGCGGCACACCGACAATTTTCTTGTAGGCGATGCGCTTGGCGTACTGCGGCTGGGTGTGCTTCTGCTTGATCATAATCAGCATGTGCGCGGCGGTCAGCGCGAGCAGGATGCCCGGCAACAGCATGATGTGATAGCCGTAGATACGCGGAATGATGCCGTCGCCCGGGAAGTTGCCGGCAAACGCGGCCTGCGCCAGCCAGCTGCCGATCCAGGGAATCGAAGCGGCGATGCCGTACACGACCTTGACGGTGTTGTAGGCGTAGTTGTCGTAGGGCAGGATGTAGCCGGTCACGGCGGTCAGCGCGGTGAAGATCAGCAGCAGCATGCCAATCCACCAGTTGATTTCACGCGGCTTCTTGAAGGCCCCGGTGAAGTAGATGCGCATCATGTGGATGACGGCGGCGGCGACCATGATGTTGGCGGTCCAGTGGTGAACGCGGCGCAGCATGTCCCCGAACGGCATGGCGTTGATCTTGAGGGCCGAGTGGTAGGCCGCCGGAATCAGGTTGGGCTTGTCCGCGGTGCCCGGGTCGAAGGAGTTGACGACCAAGCTGTTGCTCGGCTCGTAGGACAGGGCGAGCACGATCCCGGTGATGATCAGGATGATCAGGCTGAACAGCGTGATTTCACCCAGGAAGAAGCTGTGGTGAACGGGGAAGGCCTTGCGCAGGAACTTGTCGTTCAGGCGCGAGATGTGCAGACGCTCGTCAAGCCACTGGTTCATGCGCGTTTCTCCTTATGCGGTGCACGGCTCATGCGAGCTGTGCCTTGACGGCTTCGATCCGGGCTTCCCATTCCGCCTCGGTGAAGGGATAGGGGTTCGCCAGGAAGAACTCGGCCACCACCAACTGTTCACCCTCCTGCTTGATGGGCAGCTGCGCCAGCGGCCGGGGAGGCGGACCGCCGATGACCTTGCACCCCCGCTTGGGGTCGTACTGTCCCGAATGGCACGGGCACTTCATCTGGCCTTCCTGCTGGTCATCGTCGCTGACCGAGCAGCCCGCGTGGGTGCATACATCGCTGTACGCGACGATTTCACCGCTGATGGTGGCCTCGAGGTTCGTGGGCGGCACGAGCTGTCCCTGGGGAAAGCGGAACACGGCCAGCACGTTGTTGGGGTCACCCTTACGGATCAGGTTCTTGCCCTCTTTGTCCTTGCCCATCGGCCAGGCACGGACCAGCTGTTCACTGAGCTCGCTGATCTTGATGGGCTGGCCTTCCTTGCTGGCAGAGGCGTGTACCAGGATGTCTCCGGGAACCGGGGGCATCTTGTCGCGGGTCAGGCGGAACACCGGGTTGGCGGTGCCCAGCACACCGACCAGGCTGACCACGCCCACGGTGGCGGTGGTGCCCATCGCCACGTTGATGAACTTGCGGCGGGTAATTTCGGGGTCTTGTCTACGGTAACGGGTCATGGTTCAAACCTCTCCTGATTGAAAAGCACTGTTGGGCCGGTCGGACGCTCCGCGCGACCTACCAGGGGAACTCGCCGCTGGCGTCCTCGACCAGCACCTCGCCGTCCATGAAGTATTTCTTGTACAGGCCGGTGGCCAGGGCCAGCAGCAGAATGATCATGGCGGCGTAGAAGCCCTCGGCGGTCACGTTGGGCATCACGGGTTCGCTCGCGCCCCAGCCGGCGTAGTCAATCACCATCTGCCGGGCAAACAGCACGCTGAACAGCAGGGTCAGTCCCAGGGTGGTGATCATGCTCAGCATGGCAATGGGCGACGCACGCACCTTGTGGATGCCGGGATGCAGTTCGGTGCCTTCGGCCCAGACGCTGTACAGACCGATCAGGCCGTAGGTGAGCAGCACCATGATGAAGGTCGCCAGGAAGATCTCGGGCAGCTTGATGTCCTCGGGCACAAAGCGGCTGCGGTTCTTGAGGACCGCCGGATCAATCTTGGTCTGGCCCTCGGCCACGGTGGCGGGCGTCAGCAGTTCGGGAATCTTGTTGCCCCAGCTGTTGAGCACGTAGTTGGCAACTGCATAGACCTCGTTTTCCTTGAGCTGCTCGCCAAAGGCAGGCATGGCTCCCTTGCCGTTCACGATGACGCTGTGGACGTACACGGGGTCTGTCAGGATCTTCTCGTCGCCGGCCAGCTTCGGACCGACTCCCCCCTGTCCCTCGGCTCCGTGGCAACCCACGCAGCCGGCAGAGGCATAGACCGATTTACCGATGGTCGGATATTCCCGGCTGATGTTGGCCACCACTGCCGGGTCCACGGTCACCGGCTCGGGCGCCGTTTCCTTGTTAAAGAGGAACAGCAGGATGATCCACATGATGGCCGCGCACACGATGGCGACCCAGGGCATAACAGCGTCGTTTCTTTCCACGTTCCTTCTCCCTCGCGCGTGAAATGGCCTGTCTTCCTGCGCCGCACAGGGCTGGAATCCTTAAAAGCTGGCCTGTTGTCGCGGTCAGCATAGCATGCACCGAAAGCCCCTCTCAGCGGCCTTACACACCGTCTGGACCGCACTTTGCGGTCACCCCGGCAGGCCACACTCCGGCACGCTTTATGGTGCGCCTGACCGACCGGTTAAATGTCCCCTGCCGGGGGGATTCAGGCGGGAAGCGGCGGGTGCTCCCCCAGCGCCGCGAGCAACGGCCACAGGGCGGCCGCCAGCAGGCCCACGTCCCGGTTGACCGCTCCTTCCCGGCGGTCTGTTCCACCCTCGCTGAGCACCGCAATCACCAGAGGGCGTGGGGTATACAGCACCCCCACATCGTGGTGGACCCCGTCGAGTTCGCCGCTCTTGCTCGCCAGCCGGTACAGGGGATCGCCGCTTTCCGTGCGGGGCAGGCTGCGCCCGATCAGGTCCCGGTGCTGCTGGCGTTCCAGGATGGACAGGGCCAGGGCCGTGTGCGCCGCGTCGAGCAGTTCCCCGCGGGCCAGACGGCCCAGCAGATCGGCCTGCTCGTGGGCCGTGGTGCGGTTGCGTTCACCGCGGCGCTGGGCGGCGTTGCGGCGCTCGGGCGGAACCTGCAGGAGCCCCACCAGCCGCGTGTGCGTCCAGCCATTTCCAGTCATCCAGGTGTTCACCGCCGCCACGCCCAGCATCCCGATCACCAGATTGGTGGCGGTATTGTCACTGACGATGATCATCAGGGTCAGCACGTCGCGCCAGGACAGGGGCAGCCCCGGCCCCAGCTCGTGCAGCACCCCTGCCCCCGGCACCCGGTCGGCGGCGCTCAGCAGAACCCGCGCCTCCAGATCCAGCCGGCCCGCCTGGGACCAGCTCAGCGCCATCACGAGCAGCGGCACCTTGATGGTGCTCGCCGCCGGAAACACGCGGGCCGCATTCAGCGCGTAGAGTTCGCGGCCCGCGAGATCGCAGATCCGCACACCGACCTTGCCCGCATATCCCTGCGCCCGGAGACTGGCGAGAAAATCAGAGGTCATCGGGAGTGACTGTAGCAAGCCGATGCCCCGAGCAGCCCCCCCTCTGTCCTCGTCCTACTCGTCTGTCCTATTCGGGCCTACTCGGGCAGGTTCAGGCCCGCCAGGGCGGCAAAGGGATGCGCCGTACCCACGGGCCGCAGGGTACAGAACGGGGGGCCGCCCTCCGGCTCGACACGGTGGCGGCACGTGGGGCACTCGGGAAAAGCCTGGTCGGTGTAGGCCAGGTCCTCTTCCCGGCTGTCCAGTCGCCACTCGCGGGCGCACCCCGCCCGGAAGGTGACCGGTGTGGCAGGATCAGGGGCTCCCCCACCCCGCTGCGTCCTCGCACGCCTGCTAGTCAAGGTTGGCAATGCCCTCGCGGATGGCATACAGCGCGGCCTGGGTGCGGTTGTTCAGCTGCAGCTTGGTAAAGATCTCCGAGAGCCGGTTGCGCACCGTCTTCTCGCTGATGTCCAGCCGCAGCGCGATGTCCTGATTGGAAAAGCCCTGGGCGAGCAGCTTGAGGATCATGGTCTCGCGCTCATTGAGGTCGGCGTGTTTCTCACTGGGCAGTTCCTCGCGCTTGTCGCGGAAATCGTCAAGCACGTTCTGGGCCATGTCGGCGTCCAGCAGCGCCTCGCCGGCGGCCACGCGGTTGATGGCATCGAGCAGCGTGGCGGCGTCGGCGTCCTTGAGGATGTAGCCGCGGGCCCCGGCCTTGACCGCCTCGAACACGTAGCGGTCCTGACGGTACATGGTGATCATGATGACCCGCGCGCCCGGGTCGATTTCCAGGATGCTCTGGGTCGCTTTCACGCCGTCGAGGTCCGGCATCTGGATGTCCATCAGAATCACGTCGGGGTGCGTGTCTGCCGCGTATCGAATGGCCTCACGGCCGTTGGCCGCTTCCCCGATCACGCGCATGCCCTCGGATTCCAGCAGACTCCTGAGTCCCTGGCGGAAGAGCGCATGATCATCAACCAGCAGCACACGAATCATGCCGGCAGTCTAGGGCCAAAGCGCCGCCCGGTGGGAAGCAGGGACTACCATTGCGCTTTTCTATAGACCACAATTCCCGGGCCTGAAAGCAATTGGTAAGGCTCTCGCCGCTAGACTGCCGGGCGTGATCACCTGGTTTGACGCCTTGCTCGTAACCCTGTGGGCCGTTTTGACCGCCCTGGGGGCGCGCCGCGGTCTGGCGGGCCTGGCCTGGGGGCTGGGCGGCGTCGCCGTGTGCCTGCTGGCAAACGCGTTGGTGGGCGGCGCGCTGGCCGCCGGCCTGATGGCCCTGCTGCTGAGCGTCGGCGGCGCATTCGTCATCTCCCGGCTGATTCCCAACCCGCTGGAACAGCCGTGGCACCTGCTGGCCGGGGCCGTGGGCGGCTTCGCGCTGGGCGGCGTGCTGATCTCCACGCTGGCGCTGGGCTTTCCGCTGGACGTGCGCGTGACGGCAGCCGGCCGTTCCGGCGTCTACCCCTCGGCCAGCCTGCCCCCCGCGATCTACCACGCCGTACACGATTCGGCGGTTCAAAGCGGACTGCGGCAGGTGTGGGGCGCGGGACCGGCCCTGAAAATCCTGCTGATTCCCGACCAGGTGCGCGCCCAGTAAAGCGCTGCTGTCATAAGGACATGTCTGCCGGGGTCCGCCCTACTCGGCCTGCGGGGCGGGCGTCTCGGGATGCGGAGCGGCGGCCCCGCTGCGCTGGCTGAGCACGGTCGCCACCACCACGAGCAGCCCGCCCAGACCTCCGCGCAGACCCACCCGCTCCCCGATAAGCAGAAAGCTGAAGAGCGTGGCCGTGACCGGCTCCAGCGCATAGATCAGGCTGGCTTCGGCGGCGCTGACCGTGCGCTGACCCACCGTTTGCAGCAGGGTGGTCAGGGCTGTGGCCACTACCCCCAGGTACAGCAGCGGTCCCCAGGCGGCGGCCGGGGGCCAGCCCAGTTGCCCCCCGGCCAGCGCCGCCCAGAACCACGCCAGCACCGTTACCACCAGCAGCTGCGCCAGCGTGAAGGGCAGCGCCGCATGCCGGTGGGCCATGCGCTCCAGCGCGATGATGAACCCCGCGTAGGTCACCGCGCAGCCCAGCGCCCAGGCGTCTCCTATCACCAGAGTGCCGCCTTCCCAGGACAGCAACGCCAGCCCCCCCACCGCCAGGGGCAGCGCAAGAATCAGGGGAAGGGGCATCCTGCGCCGCTGGGCAATCACCAGCCACAGCGGCACCAGCACCACACTCAGGGCCGTGAAGAAGGCGGCCCGGTTGGCACTGGTGGTCTGCATGGCAATGGTCTGGGTGCCATAACCCGCGATCAGCCACATGCCCAGGATCAGGCCGTCTCGCCACAACCCGTCTCTTCCGGAAAAGGAGGTCCGCATGCTGGCTGGGGGGCCGTCCGCGCGCCGGCGTCTTAGTCCCCAGCCGCGCAGCCACAGCGCGGGCAGCAGCGCCACAAAGGCGATCAGAAAGCGCCACGCGATCAGCTGGGCCGGCAGCAACAGTTCGCCCAGGGTCTTGACCACCGCAAAGGTGCTGCCCCATACCGCCGTGACCAGAACCAGAAGCAGAACGCCGCGCAGGTGAGGAGACACGCCCGGGATTGTAGACGGGAAGAAGCAGGAAAATGCGCCGCCCCTCGGTGGAGTGGGCGGCGCAGGTGCAGGGCAGACGGGGTTGGGTTACGGCACCTTTGTCTGGAAGCAGACCGTGCCTTTGCCACTGGCCGGGACACCCGCCGCACCGAGGTTCAGCGTCAGGAGGCCGGGTCGCTGGGGGCTGCCTGCCGGGTCGCTGGGGTTGGTCACGGGGGTGCCGTCGAGCGTTCCGGCGTCGGTGTCGCTGGCGTTGGTGAGGTCGGTGCCCGCGGGCGCTCCTGCATCACCCACCGCCACCGTGGTCCCGATGGCATGGCGCACGCCCTTGCCTGCGCTGTAGGCATTCGGCACCATGACCATTCCCAGCGGCACATAGTCCTTGAGAACGAAGTTGGCAGCGTGTCCGCCCGTGTTGTTGTAGACGATGCAGTACTCCACCGTCTCCCCGGGCTTCACGCCAATGCTGCCGGCACTGCCGATAAAGGTACCGGCCGGACTCGTGGAGATGTTGCGGCCCAGCTTGGTCAGGGTGATGCTGGGAGGCACCACCACCGTATCGGTGTCACCTGCGCTGTTGTTGGCCATGTTGGAATCGGTGGTCCCGCCTGGCGGGGTCACAGTGGCAGTATTGGTCACGCTGCCGCTGGCGGCCGTTACCGTTGCCGTTACCGTGAACTCGTAGAACGCACCGTTTGCCAGGGCAGGCAAGGTGACGCCTCCCGCACTCTGCAGCGCGGTGGTCGTTGGGTTCACCGTGCACACGTTGCCCCCGGCCACTGTGCAGGCGGCAGCACTCTGGGTCAGCCCCGTGGCTGCCGGATCCTTGAGGACGGCGCCCGTGACGCTGTTGGGCCCACCATTGGTCACGCGGATGGTGTAGGTGGTTTTGGTGGTCGAAACGACACTTCCCACACCATTGGTTTTGGTGATGCTCAAGTCAGCGGCCGGTGTGATGACGACCTGAACCGGAGCCGTATCACAGGCTGTGGCCACGGTCTTGTCACACAGGCTGTAGGTCACTGTGTATGACCCCGAGGGCGTAGCGGCAGGAATCATCAGCTGCCCACTGGCATTGACCGTGATATTGGCGATTCCACCATTGTTGCTGACCGCAACGGTGCTGTTGGAACTCGTGGCCGCCACACCACCATTGGTGTCGTTGCCCAGCACGGTCACTGGGCCGCCACTGCCCGCCACGAACGTGGCGGCAGGATCGCTCACAGCGTCAACAACGCGGGTCTGTACTGGGGCACTGGTGTTGTTGCCCGTTACATTGTCTGTTGTCCCACTGGGAACGGTCAGGCTGGCGGTATTGCTCAGCAGGCCATTGGCCGGGGCTGTTCCGGTCAGGGTATAGGTCAAAAAGTTGCCGTCAGGGATGGCATTCAAGGGACTGGTATCAAGCGTCAGATTCCCTGTGGAGATGGTCACGCTGCTGGACGTGAACGTCTGGGAGCCGCAGGTTGCCGTACCCGTGGCCGCACACGCGATGCCCGTGACCGTGAATCCAGCAGGAATCGTGTCGTTCACGTCTACGGCACTCTGCGAATCAGGGCCATTATTCCAGACCCGCAGGGTATAGCTCATGGTGCTGCCTGAGCCGACGGCGGCCGGACCACTCTTATCAAGAGCGAGATCGGCAACGGTGGGGGACGCCGTCAGAGATACTGATGCGTTCTTTTCCAGAAAAGGTTGATCCACACTTTTTAGTGTCGCCACATTGGTGATTGTGCCGATCTGAGTCACCCGCGCCTGAATCGTCAGGGTGGCTTTGGCGGATGCATCGAGATTGCGAATGTACCAGTCCCCTGTTGTGGGGTTGTAGCTGCCCACGCTGTTTGCCGGTTGAGTTACGCTGGAGCTGAGATAGGCCAGTCCACTGGGCAAAGTATCCTGAACACGAATCCCTGTCGCTCCCAAAGTGGACGCGCCAGTGTTGGAAAGTGTAACAGTGTAGACCACTGTATCGCCCACCTTAGGCGTGGGTTTATCAATGGTTTTACTGAGGTTGAAATTTACCGGAGCAGTGAACACAATGGGCAATCTGTTTCCCGCACCATCATTGGCTTCATAGATTGCCTGATTGTTCCCGGTCAAGTTCGCAATCCGCATGGCCCACCAGCCATACGAGTTGCCGAGGGCCACACTGTCTGATCCAGAATTCACTGTTCCGCCCGCTCCGTTCCAGACTCCATCGCCCGATATGGTCCCGCTCACCGTCGTGCCATCCGGACGCACATAGGTCAACGTTGTCGCACTCGGCTTGTCCATATCGAAATTTCTCAAGGACAGCGGACCGGTCGTACCGGGTTTGACATAAAAGAAGACATCATATGACTGAGTCGTGGTGTGCTGAAAAGAGCTTTGATACTGTCCTATGACAGGAGTGTAGTTTGTATTGCCCACGGTAATGCTGTACGAGTTATCATCGTCATTAAGAGTGGTTGCGGGATCGCTGGGCGAGGAAATGTATTTCGCGCCTGTCTCGCTGAGCAGATAGTATGTTCCTGCCACCGTAATGGAATACGTAAAGGTGGATCCATCTGGCGATCCAGAAGCGAAAGTTTGCTGCTTGAGCTTGGTGCCACTGGTTGGGGTTGTGGCGGCATTATTCGACAATGTGAATCTGGTGGGGTCTGAAGAGCCGTTCACTTCGTCTACCGGTCCCACGCTTCCAGCCGCTGATTCGGCGTCATTCACCGTCAGTGACAGGGTGCCACCAGCGGCATCCAGCTGATCCTGGGTCACGATGATGTCAAACCGGTGGAAGCGGGTACCGTTGGTGCTTCCAGCAGTTGTGTACCAATCGCCAATGGTCGCCGCCCGTGCGCTGCCACTGGTCTGAAAAAAGATGGCGGAATTGGTGGGAATGGTCCCCGCAAAGCTCCAGCTCAACACGCCCAATAGAACTCCGATAAGAAGAGCCACCAGAGGCAACCGCAGCAGTTCTCTGAGCGAATTCATTTCCTTCCTCCAACCGTTTCATCCACCGTCAAATCCAGCCGCAAATACGCGCCCTGTCTGGTGTACAGGCCCGCCGACGGCAGGCCCTCAAAGCCCTTGAAGTTGTAACCCGCCGTGAGCCAGGTTCCGGGGAACGCGCGCACGCTGGCCTCCAGGCCGTAGCCCAGGGTGGTGGTGCCGGTCGCGGGCTGGTTCAGGACCCGGCCCCATGCGCCGACGCCGAAGCGGTCGCCCAGATAGGCGGTGCCGCCCAGCGCTGCCTGCGCGGTGAAGCTGCCCGGGTCGTTCAGCAGGGTGCGGGTGTCCAGACCGCCGCGCACCGCCCAGGCGGGCTGGCGGTACTCGCCGGAGAGGTTGCCGCTCACTTCCGGCTGCCCGCCGGCCAGCGTGCCGCTGAGGTAGCGCACGGTGCCCAGGCTGTTGAAGGCGCTGTTGCGGTAGGCGTAGCCCACGGCGGCGCGCAGGCCGCTTTTTCCCGCGCCGAACTCGGCCAGACCATCGGCGGTCAGGCTCAGGTGCGGGGTCACGCTGCCGCTGATGCCAGCGCGCAGCACCACGCCGAAGCCCTGGTTCCCCATCACCACGTCGGTGCCGGCGGTGGCGCTGACCGTGTCGGTCTTGTAGTTCAGGTCCGCGCCCGCGCCGGCCTCCAGCGTGCCCGCCGCAACGCCGTACAGGGCGCTGCCACGCAGGCCCAGGCTGGTGCGGTTGTTCAGGGGCAGGGTGGTGGAGACGCCAAACCGGGCACGGTTGCCCTGGCCGCCCGCGTTCGGCAGGTCGTAGGCCAGCGCGTAGTTGGTGCGGCCCAGGGTGCTGTCCAGCGTCAGGACCGCCGCGTGCCCCACGCCCCAGGTATACCGGTCGCTCAGGCCCAGGGTCACGCGGTCGTTCAGGCGGTAGCGCACGCTCAGGGCAGTCTCAGGCTTCTGGGGGCCGCTCAGGGGCTGGGTCTGCACCACATCCACGTCCAGCGGCGCGCGGTGGTACCCGGCGCTGAAAAGACCGCTGAGGCCCTTCTGGTCGCCGAAGCCCACCTTCAGGCCGCCGCCCACGCTGAACGGTGTCAGGGCCACCTCGGTGCGGGCCGAGACCGAGCCGCCCACGGTGACCCCGGCTCCGGCAGTGGGGGCGGGCGTGCGGTGGTACTCGCCGTCCACCAGCGCGCGCACCCTCTGGCCCAGCCGGGCGTCGTAGCTGCCGCTGACGTTCAGGCCGGCGGCGAAGGGAGCCAGGCCCGCATAGCGGCCGTCCTGGTAGCGCACCCGGGCGCTGAGGGTGCCGCCACCCAGGGCGGCTCCCAGTTTGGTGCCGAAATCCGCGCTGACCTGCACGCCCCCGGAGTAGGCGAGCAGCGCATCGGCGCGGGCCACACCGTTGTCGTAACGGGCACGCGCCCCGAAGGTCACGCGGCCATCCAGGCCCACAGCCGCCACGCCGACGCTGTAGTTGCTTCCGGCGTAGCCGACCTGCGCTCCATAGGCCAGCCGGCGCTGTCCCCGTTCGTCATCCAGACGGTAGGAGGCGAGCACAACCACCTCGTTGAGCCGCGCGTCCACCCGGTCCAGGGCGCGCACCAGGGTCACGATACCGGTGCGGCGGTCCAGCTCGTAATCCACGTTGGGCTGCAGACGGACGCGGCCGAGTTCCTTGCCGGTGCCGCCCTCCAGGGTCACGACCTCCAGCGTCTCGCTGCCCGCGCTGACGCCGCCGCGGGCGAGGCGCAGCACGCGGGTTCCCCCGGGGATGATCCGCTCTCCACTGATGTGGGCGTCGGGCACCAGGGCCACAAACCCGGAAATCTGCGGCGTGCTCTTGCTGCGGGCGCTCAGGGCCGTGAACTGCTCGCCCACCGGCAGCACGTCCATGGGCAGGGAGCTGCGGCGGTACTGGGCGTGAAAGCGGGGATGGTCGTAGTCCAGCGCCACCGGGTCGAGGCCCTGGAGGGGCACGCTCTCGGCGCTGCTGTCCCCGTACAGGCTGTAGCGGCGCAGGGGATCGCGCCCGGTGGGCAGGCCATCCTTATCGGCCGCCACATACAGCTTGCCGCCGGCGAGCGGTCCCTCGTAGGACGCGCGGGCCTGCACGCTCAGGTCTTCCCGGAGGTTGAAGTCACCGTCCAGGCCCAGGGTGGCGCTCACCATGCCAACCCCCACCTGGCGGTCGTCGGGCGTGACCGCAAAACTGTGTCGGGTCACGTCCTGGCCCTGCACCACGTCCAGGGTCAGGGTGGTGGGCGAGGGTTGCGGCTGCAATTCCAGCACGCCCTCGCCATCGATCAGGCGCAGTTGGTAGTCCGCCTCGGCCGGGTTGGCGTCGGCGGTGCGGGGCTCCAGGTTGGAGCGCAGGGTTACGCTGGGCTGCGAGGTCAGCCGCCCGAAGGCGTCGAGCGCACGGACGCGCACGCGCAGCGGACTGCTGCCGTCGGCAATCAGGCGCTCGGGCACGAACTCCAGGCGCTGGGTACCTCCGACGCGGTTGACGGTGATCTGCTCCCCGCCAAAGTCCAGAACGTTGGGGCCGACCTGCAGCGGCACGCCCACATATGTCAGGCGCATCACGCCGCGCGCGCCGTCCTCGGTGCTCTGCCCGATGCGGTCACGCCCCACGACCACGCCGCCCACCCGCAGGTCGGGCTGCTGTCCGGACGGCGCTTCCACCACCACGCTGATGCGGTCACGGATACGCACGTCGCTGCCGGCCAGGGGCAGCTTGATGGCGCCCGCATTTTCGCTGGCCTGAATGGGCGCGCGCAGGGGGCCAGCCGCCGCGAGGTCTCCCGGGTCGAACCGGCCCTGCAGCACCTCACTGCGGTCGGCACGGTAGCGGGCCAGCAGGCCCGGTGCGGGCAGTGCCCCCAGCGCACCGGCGTGGGCCAGATCGTAGGTCAGGAGGCCGCGCAGCACGGTGCCGTCGCTGCTGCCGGGCACCGTCCAGTACAGCGTGCCGCCGGGGCCACGAACCGGGTCGGGCACCGCATGACCGTTCAGGCGGCTGCTGCCGGGCACGTAATCCGCGCCGCCCGCGACTGCCTGCGCCAGCACGACCTCGCGGACCTCGGCGGGCGCGTCGAAGGGCAGGCTGACCGTGCTGCGGCGCTCCAGGCGGACCGGGGGCGCGGCGGGGACCGGCGGGGACGCCACCGGAACCGCCTCGGCGGGGGCCGGCAGGGGGGCAGGCTCCAGGGCCAGCACCTGACCCGTGACCGTCTGCGGGACCGGGCAGGCCGGGGTGTCCAGCGTGGCCTGCAAGGTGGCCGTGCCCGCCTCCACCACGCGCACGCGGTAGCTCAGGGTGCGGGACTCGCCGGGGTTCAGGATGCCGCTGAAGGTGGGGGGGTCCAGCGACTGCAGCCCCGCGCCGGGAACATCGCTCAGCGTGAAGGCAACGGCCTGCGCCGCCGTGTTGGTGACCTTCAGGCGGACCGTTACCTCCTCCCCCGGCCGCGTGTCGCCCAGGGGCTCACGGCTCAACTGCAGGCGGGTGGCGTCGGGCCGCACCTGTACCACCAGACTCCGGGTCTGCGCCCAGGGAGCCAGGGTGGCACTCACCGTCAGCGGGCCGGGGCGGGTGGCCGTGCCGCTCACGCGCAGCTCGCCGGGGTGCATGGCGCTGAGGCGGCCCTCCAGATGGTCCAGGCCCCCGATCTGAAGGTCGCCTGCCTCCACGCCAAGCTGCATCGGCAGGTCTCCCTCAAAGGCGGTGGTGGCGCGGGCGGTCAGGGTCACGCGGTCGCCCACGCAGACCTCCGCCTTGTCGCTCTCCAGACTCAGCGCGACCTGCGGACGGATCTGCACCGTGGCCTGCCCCACCCCGCCCCGCGGCACCGTCACGCGGGGGGGCACGCTCACCTGCGCTCCCGCCACCATCCCCACGCTCAGGGGATAGCTTCCCGCCGCCACCCGCTGCTCGGCGCCCGGGCGCACCTCCAGGGTCTGGCCACCGGCGGTCACCGTGGCCGAGGTCGGCTGGGTGCCGCCCGGCAGCAGCAGCTCGGCCGTCACCCGCAGCAGCCCGGTCTGATCCACCCTGCCGAGCACGATGGGGGCCGGGGTACCCGCACGGGTCAGGCGGAAGCCCACCGCGTTGCTGTACTGCCGGGCCGTTGCCGGCTGGCGCACCTCGACGGTGTACCGGCCGGCGCGCCGCGGCAGCGGCCATTCCACGGTCCCCAGGTTGCGGCTGATGGGCAGCGCGCTGGCGTAGCCGGTTTCCGTGTCGATCAGCCGGGCCTCGAGCTCACCCGCGCCGTCTCCGTCGTACATCTGCAGTGCGTACACCCCGCCGTCGGTGGTGACATTCAGGGCGGGCACCCACTCCCGCGAGTGGACATTGACGGTCAATCCGTCCGCACTGACCGTGGCGCTGACTCCGGCCAATCGGAGCGCGAAGGTGTTCTTGCCGTTGCCCCGCGTCACGGCGCGCAGGGTGTACTGACCGGCGGGCAGGTCCTGATCGAAGAGGGGTTCCCAGCCGTGTGCGCCGGGCGTGAAGGAGCGGGTCGCCACCGTCCGGCCTGCCGCGTCGAACACGCTGAAGACGGTGGTCACCGCCGAGACGTTGCCGTCGTACTGCTCGTCGCCGTAATAAGCATCACTGCGGTAATCGGACTGGTCCACGCGCGGGCTGTACAGCTCCAGACGGACCCGTCCTGCCAGCGGCACCTCCAGGCGCAGGGTCTGGTCGCCCACCGCCCAGCTCAGGGCGTCTCCCACGCTCGTCAGGGGAAGACTGGTGCTGATGGCGCCGCCGTCCCCGAAAGTCTGGGCACCTGCGCCCGCCGCCAGCAGGGCGGTGAGGGTCAGGGCCAGGCGTTTGATGTTGCCGTTCAAGATCAGTCCCTCCAGCTCAGCGCCGGGTCCGTGGTGGCCGCACGCGGTTCACCCTCCCAGTCAAAGCGGTAGGTGAACGTCGTTTCACCCGCAGGCAGGCTATCCGGCACGTTCTTTCTGCCTTCTTTCAGGGTTGCGCCGGCGGGCAGCGGGTCACCGAGGTCCACGCCCGTCAGGGGGCGGGGAGTGGTGATCCGCAGGGTCACAAGGTAACCGCCCTCCACGCCATACACAGCCTTGTCCAGGGTCACCGTGGTGTCCCCCTGGCTGACCGTCAGGGTGGTGCGGCGCAGGGCCAGGACCTCTCCGCCCAGCGGCGCCAGCGGGAAGTCAACGCTGGTCAGACCGTTGACGAACACCGTCTGGGTGCCGCTCAGACCACCGTCCCGCGGCGTCCTGAGCGGCGGGTAGGGCGTGGTGTTCGGGTCCAGGCGCAGCGCCTGCATGCCGCTGGGCACCTCGGGGAAGCTGTAGCGGCCCTGCGAGTCGGTGAGCACCTGCCGGCCTCCGGCAAGCAGCACCCGGGCGCGCGGCAGCGGCGTATCCAGACCCTCGTCGTACCGGCCGTCGCGGTTGCGGTCCACGTACACCACGCCCACGATGTCCGACCGCGGCGCGAAGGTCAGCAGTTTCAGTTTGGTGGTGGCCACGGCGCGGTTGCTCGCCACGGCGCGGGCCAGCCCGCCTGCCCCGGTGCCGCTGACCGTCACGGTGTTGACCAGGTCGCCGCTCGCCTCCGGGGTCACGCGGGTCTGGTAGGTCAGCGTGATGGTGGCCCCGGCCGGCAACTCAGCCAGCGTCCACACCAGCACGCCGTCGGTGATCTGTGGATCGGCCAGCGCCGCGCCGTTCAGGGCGCTGGTGCCCGGAAGGTAGGCCAGCCCGCGCGCGGGCGTGTCGGTGACGCGGGCGTCCACGATGGCGGTCGTCGCCGACCGGTTGGTGATCTTGAGGGTGTAGGTCAGGCGGTCGCCGGGCGCGACCTCACCGGCGCTGACGGTCTTGTCGACCACGAGTCGCGCGGTCCACACCGGGGTCGTGACCTCGTTGCTGGGAACGGGCTCAGTCAGTTCGGCGGTGGTGAGGGTAAAGGTATTCCGGAGGGCCTCGCCGTCCACCGCACGGCTGGCCACGCGGGTCACGATGTCCAGCGTGCGCGCCTCACCGGGGGCCAGCGTGCCCAGCGTCCAGCCCACGGTCTGTGTGCCGGGCTCACCCGTGACCCGTCCGCCCTCCGTGGCACTCACAAAATCGACGTGGGCGGGCAGCGGATCACGGACCACCACGCCGGTCAGGGGGCGGGTATAGGGGTTACGGACGGTCAGCGTGTAGGCCACGGTATCGCCGGCCGAGACGGTCGCGCCCTGCGGCAGGAACACGTTCCGGCCGTCCTCAAGGGCGCTCGCCTGGTACGCCTTGCGCACCTCGGGCAATCCCGCCTCCACACCCTGAATCCCGTCGCGGGTGGTGTTGCTCTCGCCGCGCGTGCCGCCGAGGGTGAGCAGTGCGTCCAGCGGACCGGTCTGGGTGGCGGCGTAGCACACCCGCACCGCTGCCGACTGACCGGGGTCCAGGCTCAGCGGTTGTGCGAGCAGCTGACCGTCCGCGCCGTACAGGATGACGGTGGCCGCGCCCTGCGTGAAGGCGAAGGTCAGCAGGAAGTCGTCGCGCACGTCCCCGGTGTTCAGGGCGGTGTGGTCAAAGCAGACCGGCTGGCCCAGCGCGGCAAACGCCCGGATCTGGCTGTCGGCGGGCGTGCCCTCGGGAGCTTCCGGGACCCCCACCGGGCCGATGGCGACGGCCGGCCGGTACCGGACCTCCACGCCCGCGCTGCCCCGCACCGTCTGGTCCCGCGTCGTGGCCGAGGCGACGTTCAGGATGGTCCTGTTCTCGGCGCTTGCCCCGGCCAGCAGGCGGAAGGTCAGCCGGACGGCTTCACCCGGCGTGAGGCCCGGCAGCCGCACCCGCACGCCGCTCACCGGCTGGGGTTCCTGCGCCGACCAGTTCATGCCGTCGGCGGTGTATTCCAGCGTGCCGCGGTCGGTCCGGGCGCTGCCGGGCACAAAGCTCATGCCCTGGGCGATCTGCTCGGCCAGGGGATCGGAGACCAGCACCTCCCGGCTCGGGCCCTGGCCCACGTTCTGCGCATCTACGGTCACGGTGGTCTCGGCCCCAGGACGGACCAGCGCGGGCGCAAAGCTCTTGCCCACGGCCAGCTGGGCGGGCGGACTGGTCTGCACCACGCTGACGTTGTTGTCATCGCTCTGCCCGCCGTCACAGGCGGCCACCAGAGTGACGTAGGTGTCGCCGGACGCCGCGCCGTCCACCACGAGCAGCAGATCGGCGTGCGCGTCGGCATCCAGGGTCACGGCACCGACCACCGGCTCATTGGCGTCGGGCTGGCCGTTGCCGTTGGTGTCCCGGACCACCTGCAGCCTGGCGCCGGACACGCTGCCCGGTTCGGTGCGGCCCGCGACCGGGAAGGCGAAGGCGCTGTTGCCCGCGTTGACCATCCGGTATGCGAACACCGCCCGGTCACCGGGCATCAGCGAGGCGCTCTGGCCGGGCTGTGCCACCGTGCCGTCGGGCGTAACGCTGACTGCACACACGGCGGAGACGGTGGTGCGAACGGTGTTGGAAAAAGCTCTCCCAGGTTCGCCGTTGCTGGGAGGCAGATACTCGGCCTGTGCCTGATTGGTGATCACGGTTCCGGCGGGAGTTTGCTGGGCGCTGGCCTGACCTGTGGTCACCAGAACACCGACACTGAACATGATCTGGAGAAGTTTGTGCAGGTGTTTCACTCTTGCTTCTCCTTACAAAAAGACGGCGGCGCACCTAAATGTGCATGAAGCCAAAAAAAATCTGTTGTTGGGTTCTACAAAGGTGCGCCCCACACTGAGGCAGGACGCACCCGACTTAAGGATTTACTTGATCACGACCTGGAAGATGACGGTGAGGTTGCCCTGGGCAGGGAAAATATCGTTGTCATCTACTGTGCCGTTGTTGTTGGTGTCAACACCCACATCCACACTGGTCACCATGTTTGCTGCAATGGCCGGAACCTTGGTCGACTGCCAGGCACCCCCGTTGAAGCGGTACATCACAGTGCCGTCCGTGAAGTTTTTGGTGGCCGTGACTGCATCAAAGGTCGTCCAGGTAAAGATGTTGGTGCCGGGGTTGCTGTTCGATTCGGTCACGTAGAACTTCTTGAGCCCCGCGTTGTAGTTGTTCTTGGCCGTGATGGTGTAGCTCAGCATTTCGCCGGGACGCGCTGCGGAGGGCTCGGTCTTGAGCATCTCCACTCCTTTGTTTCCGGGCTGCGCCACCGCGATCTCATCGTTGTTGTCCTCCCGCACGATGGTGCTGTAGACCGCCGTCGCCCTCTGATTGACCTTGAGGGTGTTCGTCACACCGTTAAAGGTCGTGGCCTGTGCATTGGCCGGCATGTCGATCACGGCGAAGACTTTGAGTTCCGCGTCGGCAAGTACAGCGGGGGTGGTGTAGGTGCGGGTTCCGTTCCCGTTGGTCACAAAGGGCAATTCTGTGCCGGGCTGATTGTTGTTGTTGTTGAAGTAACGAACGTTGACAATCTGGCTGGTCACCGTGGTGTCTGGGTTGATCACGGGAACCACGACGGTGCCCACCAGGGTGTAGACGTCAGTGTAGGCACCCAGATTGGTCAGATCCATCGGGAAGACGGCGCTGCTGTCGGTAGACACGCCGGTGGCTGTACCTGCGGCCGCACCCGGGACAACGCTCTGAAGGGGAGCCGGTGTGGGGGACGTGCCCAGATCCACTGTGGCGTCGCCAAACTGCAGTTGTGACGGGTAAATCGTATCGATTGAGGTGTCTTCGGCCAGCAGATCGGCATCGTTGCCCGAATCGGCCCCCACGATGATCACGATGGGACCAGGATTCCTTGTGGGATCGCTGTCGTAGTCCGGATACGTGACGACCGTGCGGTAGCCAACGGTCTTGCCGGCGTCCACCGTGAGCAGCGGATATCCGCTGCCGTCTACAGGCAGCGCCACACCTGCAACATCCGTGAAGCGCACCGTGATGCCCCCCGGCAGCGTGAAGACGCCACTGACGCTGGGCATCACGCTGGCCGCGCCGCCCGCGCCGGTGGTGTTCGTGGGGAACAGACGAATGATGTCCTGCAGGCTGCCCCCGTTGGTCAGGCTGTTCACGAAGGCCACCGTGTCATCGGTGCTGTCGACATCTGCCTTGGGGTAGGCCATCTGGTTGTCCGGGCTGATGGTCACAATGTTTGTGCCGGGCCGGGTTGGATCGGCGTATCCGGGCACGCTCGAGCTCTGACCAGGAGGCGTCACCGTGGTCGGGGGATCCTGGCGTCCCGGCGTATTGGGATCGCTGTCGATGACATCGTTGACGATGCTGGGCGTGTAGATGAGGACACGGCTGTACTGGAGGTCGGTGCTGTCCTCCGTTTTCTGAATCACCGTGTTCCCGCTGTATACCGCGGCCGTACCCTGAGGGCTGGCCGCATACTGTGTGCCTGCAGCCGCACCATTGGGGGTCTTGATGACCTGAATAATGCTCACCACGCCCTCATCCTTCGTGGTATTCAGATCGTCGACCGGAATGGTTACCTTCGTGATGGGGCCGGCATTGCGCTCGGTGACATCCAGAATGCCGTCATTGTTGGCATCGAGGTAGTACAACACGCTTTCCGGCGCACTGGGGCTGCCAGCAGTGTTGGCCGCCAGGGTGACCACGTAGTTGTTGACGTTGCCGGAGTTCAGCACCTTGTAGGGGGTTTCAAGGGTATCGCCCGGCAGTTTTTGGCTCTGATAGCCGGTGGGCAAGGCGCCCGTCGCCGTGGTGCCGTCAGCGGCCCCGGTGAAGTACACGATGTCGAAATCCGGCTTCTCAAGAACCAGGGTGCTGACCGAATTAGACTTGGCCGGTTCCAACACGGTCGCGTTGGTGGTGGGGTCGGTGTAGGTGGCGGTCGCGGTGTTGGTGATGACCGTACCGGCTGGGGTGCCGGCTGCCCCGGCAGTACCCGCTGCCAAAGCCATCATTAAAGCCACAAATCTAGGGTTCACTTTCACAGGACTTCTCCTTCTTGCTGGGCCATGACGACCCGGGCAACCTATGGGAATGATCTCAATGGGGAAACACGGGGAAGACCCGTCTGCGGGGCTGATCTCGGGTCATCTGGCGAGCGTCTCAGAACACGCCAGAGAAGCCTGGAGCTCGTATCTTCATGCCGGTCTGACAGTGCATCTGTCAGGAAGTGCCAGGAGATACGAGGAGGCATTTATGAAATCTCCTTAAAGTGGTCAGAGTATGCGGGCCACCGCAGAACTTAATAGGGCTCTTCTGCTTGCCTGAGCCTAAAAATTCCACTCTTACGCATCACTTACACCGTCTTTAGAAAGGAGAGGCTCTTCAGGTAGATGAGAGATCATGAGAAGCAGCAAAAGAGCTTCTGAACCCTGGACACCTCTCGGTTGAGAGATTTTCAGCCGCCTGATCACAGCTTCTTCACTTTTTGGACAGGTGAGGCACCCCCGGTGGGGGTGGTCACCGTGGGGTCAGGTCAAGCGCTGTATTTACAGGTCCAGGGCCGTGGGGGTGGGTCGAGTGGCCGGGATGGCTGTGAGCAGCACCTCGTATTTGCCGGTCACAAAGACTTTGAAGCCCCGCTTCTGCAGGTCACGCCGGGCGTCCGTGACATCGGCGGTCAGCAGACTCAGATCGGGCCGGGCGAAGTTGCGCATGCGGGCGCCGTAGCTCAGCGCGCCGTCGCGGTAACGGGCATTCGGAAAGCCCAGCACCAGCCCGCCGCCTTCGGTCAGGTGATGCTTGCGCAGCGCCGAGAGCAGCACGTCGGCCCGCACCCCCGGACTCTGCAACAGGCTGAGGGCCACGATCAGGTCGAAACGGCCCAGCGCGGGCCGGGGCAGGGTGGTCACGTCCACTTCCAGAAAGGTTCCGTGGGGAATGCGGGTACGGGCGGCGTCCAGGGCCGAGGCCTCGGTGTCCACACCCACCACCGTCAGGGGCAGTCCGGGAAAGGCCAGGGGCAGAACCTCCAGTTCCCGGCCCGCGTTGACGCCCAGCGCCAGCACCCGCCCGCCCGCTGGGGGCTGGGTACGGCGCAGCGCCTCCACAAAGGTCAGCAGAAACACTGGGTCTTCCAGTTTGTTCACCCGCTGCCAGCTGCTGCCGGCGCCGTATCCGCCGGCATCGGGGGCGGGTGCAGCGTGCTGACGGCGCAGCCCCAGCCACACCCGGCCCGCCTCGCCGCGCTCAGGGGTCAGCAGGTGGGCTCCCAGCACGTCGGCCAGATCGGTCCAGACGGACCATGGGCGGTGTAGGCCGCCGGGGCCGACCTCGCCTGCATACAGCCCCAGCCCGGCGTCCGGGTCGGGCACATTCAGGCGGACCTCTCCCCGCTCGCGCAGCGCTGCCCGGACGGCGGGCAGAATCTCCGAGAGGGGTTCCAGGGTAAAGGTCAGGCCGGACATCCAGGGCAGCATAGGGCACCGCGTCTATCGGCGGCGGCGAATTCAGACCGGCGAGGAACTGGAGGCCCTGTTGCTGCAGGTGTTCCTGAAGACGGCCGATCCCGGCCCGGTCCGCGAACGGCTGGCGCTGGCCTTCGCGTTCCACGACCCGGACGCCTGGGTGTGCGTGGACGGACGGGACGGTGCGCAGGCCCAGGTCAGTCGGGGGGAGACGGCCCGCCGCGCCGGCAACGACCTGACCTTCCGCATGAGCGGCCAGACTGCCCATGCCTTCTGGCGCGGCGACCTGAATGTGGTGGCCGCCCTGACCGGCGGGCAGCTGTGCATGGAGGGGCCGCTGCTGCGTGCGCTGGCCCTTGCGCCGGGATTGGCCCGGATTCAGGCCGCCTACCGGACCGAAACGGGCGGATGAATCCGGGGTCTCAGTAGCCCCGGTGGGTCACCTGGGCACCCTGACCCACCAGCCACTCGGTCACCACGCCCACGGCGGCCTTGACTCCCGGCGTGATGATCGGGCCGCCAAATTTGGCGAGCCGCACCAGATGGCTGCCGTCTTCCCGACCCGTCACGCCGATCAGCACCTCCTGGGTCAGGTCATCCTCGACCACGTGGGCGAGCACCACCCAGCCGTCGCGGCGCAGGCTGGCGTACAGGTCGAGCAGCACCACGGTCCACCCTCCCGCGCGGGCGGTCTGCTTCTCGAAGTCGGTGGGAGAAAAGTGGGGGGGCAGGGTCAGGATGGCGTGGGGCACAGCGTGATCGTCCTCCGGGTACGGGGCAAGGAGCGACGGCGAACGCGCCGCCGTCACCATCCCCGTAGGTGTGAAGCGGGCGTGCCGGGCGTCCAGGCCCAGGTCGCGCCACTTGCGGGCGTATTTGGTTTCCAGCGCGGCGGGCGGCGGAGCGGTGAGTTCCACCTGCATGGCCCCGCTGGCCTGCGCCTCGGCCACGGCAAAGTCGAAGTATTCCTGGTGGTCGGTGGTGAGCAGCACCGCGCCGCCGGGTTTGAGGCGGTCGGCGGCCATCCTGAAGAAGGAGGCGCGCAGCAGGCGGTGGTCCAGATGGCCGGCCTTGGGCCAGGGGTCGGGAAAGTTCACCACGATGGCGTCCAGCGCCCCGGAGGGCACGACCTCGCGCAGCAGCACGTCGGCGGGCAGCTTGGTCACGATGGCGTTGTCCAGGCCTGCCCCCCGCAGCCGCCGCTGCGCCTTGAGCAGCGACACGCCCGAGAGTTCCACGCCCAGGTAGTTGGGGGCCTCGGCAAAGGTCGCGGCGTGGTGCGGCCAGAACCGCCCGTCTCCGAAGCCGATTTCCAGCACCCACGGGCGGTCCGGCGTGTGCGGGTACAGCCGCTCCGGACGTTCGGGAAAGTGAAAGTCTGCAAGCTGGAAGATCATGCGCCGGCCTCCCCGGAAGACGCCAGCAGTTCGTCCGCCAGCCGGCCGGCGTCCTCCAGCACGCTGCGGTAGCTGTGCTCGCCGGGCAGGCAGCGGCCCACCGCATGCACCCGGTCAAAGCGTTTCAGGTGAAAGCCGTCCAGCTCGGCAGGGGCAGGCGTCAGGAACCGCACCTCGTAGGGCGGCGCTCCCTCCACGCCCGCCGCCGTGGCCTCCGCACCGATCAGCCACACGCCGCTGCGGGCCAGATCGTCGGCCAGAAAGTCATAGGCGACCTCCGAGAGCCGCCCGGCCTCCTCCAGCGTGTCGCCGATCAGCAAGCGGCCCTTGAGAAACGCGCCCACCGCCAGCACAGCGTGGCGGGCGCGCAGCTTCGGGCCCTCCCAGGTGGACAGAACGACCTCCGCCGGGACTCCGTTCGGCTGCAGTTCATCCAGTTCGGTGACGGTGCTCTGCAACAGGTGAATGCCGGACGTGGCTTCCAGCTCGGCCTTGAGCTGCCGGTGAAAGGTCCAGCCGTCGGTATCGGGCGCGGTGCGGTCCCGGATCACGGCGAAGACGCTGCCGGCCGGAAAATCGGCGTCCTGCACGGTCGGCGCGTACAGGTTGCCCAGGTGGTCCAGGGCCTGCGAGACCAGCAGCACGTCCCGGCCCGCGCGGGCCAGCCGCCACGCCAGCTCGCAGCCGGCCAGGCCAGCGCCGACCACGGCCACGTCGTAGACATGCCCCGGCTGCGGCTGGCTGCGGGGAGAGGAGGGGCCAAACATCACGGGAGGGAGTGTAGCAGGGGCGCCCGGCGGACCGGGAGCCCGCGCCCCGTCAGATCTCCTGCAGCGGAATCGCCGCGAGCCACTCGGGCACGTCCTGCGGCAGGTAGGTGTCGAAGGTCAGGCGGGTCAGGGAAACGAGCGGGTATCCCTCCAGGGGTCCTGCTGCGGCGCGGCGGTCCACGATGCAGGCGACGGCGGCGCAGCGCCCTCCGGCGGCCTCGGCAGCGCGCACGGCCTTCAGGACGCTTCCTCCGGTGGTCAGCACGTCCTCCACGGCGATAAAGGTCTCGCCCGGGGCAATCTGGAAGGCCTCACGGATCTTCATGCCGCCGTGGCCGTCCTTCTCGGCGAACAGGGCGCGGGGCGCCTTTCCGGCATCGTTGCGGTAATGCCGCGCCACCTCGTAGGCCAGAACCACGCCGCCCATCGCAGGACCCAGCAGAAAGTCGGCCTGCACGCCGGCCCCGCTCAGCCGGGTGGCGAGCGCCGCGCCGATCTGTTCGGTAAGGTGCGGGTACTGCAGCAGCGTGGTGCTCTGCAGGAATTTGGGACTGTGACGCCCGCTGGCAAGCAGAAAATGCCCTTCGTGGTAGGCCCCGGCTTGGCGGTACAGCTCTAGAACATCCATGCGGCGAGTATCGCATTCCCGCACGCGGCGGCGGTGCATCATGGCGCATGACTTCGGTGCCCTTTCCCGGTGCGGTGGTGTATGTGCGGCGGCAGCTGCTGGGCCTCCCCCTCGATGACCTGGCCCGTGCGACCGGGCTGAGCGTACCCCTGCAGCAGCGGCCCGAGCGCGGCGAGCACGGTCCCCGCAGCCTGCATCCGCTGGCCCGGCACGTGCTGGAACGGCGGCCGGACAGCAGCCTGGAGCGTGCGTAGGGCCCGGTCCCTCCGGGCGGCCCTGCGCCATCCTGCGGATGGTGCCCGGCGGCCCGGAGGGCACTGCTGGAGTGTGGTGACAAACGCCGGAGCAGCGAAACACAGGGGAGGTGAGGCGTGAACCACGCGTACGTGGATGCCAGCTGGCATGAACTGCCCGACGGCAGCGAGATCGGAGGCTGGGGGCTGGTGCTGCTGACGCCGGGCGCCCTGCCGGGCCGCTTTCAGGGGCAGCTGAATGCCCCGGACAACAATGCCGCCGAGCTGCGCGCGGTGCTGGAGGCGGTGCGGCTGGCCCCCCCCGGCGAGGCGCTGTCGGTCTTCACCGACAACCAGGCCGTGATCGCCGCCGTGTCGCGCGGACGGGGGGGCCCCCAACTGGCCGAACTCGCGCGCGAGGTGCTTGACGGAGCGCACGCGCGCGGCGTGACTCTGCGGGTGGACTACGTGCCCCGCACCCGGCGGCACATGCTCTCGGCGCACGCCCTCGCCAACGACGCGCGGCGCGGTCTGGGCACGCCGGGACTGGACGCCGCACAGGCCGACGTGCTGATCGAGCAGCGGCCCGCCCTGCCCGAGGCGCGCGTGAGCCTGCGCCGCAGCGGCGAGCGTGTCACGGCGCACGTCCCGCTCGATCCCCTCTCGGAGGTGCCGCCCAGCGCCCAGGCGTTGCTCGCGGCGGTGGGGCTCGCGCAGCCCGGTGAGGTGCTGCTGGTGCGCCGCGCAAGCAAGGTGGCCCAGGCGCTGTGGCAGCGGCCCGAGCGCGCCCTGCGCCCGGCAGCCCAGGCCACGCTGGTCACTGCCCGGCAGGCGGCCGAGGCCAGCGGCATTCAGGTGGAATTTCTGGGCGTGGGCTGAGCTCAGCGGTCGGGAGCAGCCCTCCCCTTTCTCAACGTCCCCTGTGGACCGGCCTCACCTCCGGACCCGCCCGGCCCCTAGCCTGCAGGGATGGAAGGGGACACAGCCGGGTTGTTCGCGAGGTTCGAAGAGGTGGTGCGGCAGATCACGCTGTACCTGGCCACCGGGGTGGAGGCCGCCTCGGGAATCATCGTCGGCATCGCAGTGCTGGAGGCGCTGTGGCGTTCGCTGGGGCTGTTTTTCCTGCGCCAGGGCAGCCCCGAATCCTTGAAAGAGACCATCCGGCTGCGCCTGGGCATCTGGCTGTCGGTGGTGCTGGAGTTCCTGCTCGCCGCCGACATCCTGCGCACTGCCATCGCGCCCAACTGGAACGACATCGGCAAGCTCGCGGCCATCGCCGGCATCCGCACCGCGCTGAATTATTTCCTGCAGCGTGAGGTCCGCGAGGCCGAGCGGGCACGGGCCGACAGCACCGCCGGGCCCCCACAGCACAGGGCGGGATAGACCGCCGTGTTCGCTGCCCTGCGCCTGTTCGTGGAACTGCTCACCAATCTGGTGATCGCGGGCGCGGTGCTCGGCGCGCTGTGGGCCCTGCTGCGGGGGCACGACCTGAACCGGGCAAGGCTAATAGTCGCCGACGGCATCCTGAGTGCCCTGAATCTCAAACTCGTCGCGACCTTGTTAAAGACCGTGGAGCTCACGACATGGTCCCAGATCGGGCTGTTTGTCGCTGTCCTCGCGCTGCGGATTGCCCTGAAATGGGTCATCACCTGGGAGCGGCGTGGGTTTGAGGTGCAGCGTATCCGCTGAGCAGCCTTGAGGCGGCCCAGCGGGAAGACTTCAGGCGCTCAGGGAATCGAGGATCTTCTGGCACGCCGCCTCGCAGCGGCGGCACGCCTCGGCACACACCCCGCAGTGCGCCATGTTCATCTTCTCCGCGTGCCCCTGGCATTCCTGCCCACATGCCCGGCACGCCGCCAGACACGCCT
>NZ_BMOM01000034.1 GCF_014647075.1 Deinococcus aerophilus
CCAGAATCTGTGACTTCGACACTCCCAGATTCTCTCGGCTGGGAGCGCTTTGGCGTCGTTATGCAGGTGCAACTCCTGAGTTTTTACGCAGCTATCAATTCGTTAAACCCGCCCTTTGTACTTAAGGGGCGGGTTTAATGAATTAGACGATGATGTAGGTTTTTTAAATCTCTGTAGTTTAATTGATAACGGTAGTGGTGGCGACCATATCGCTTGGGGTTACGGTGTAGGTTTTGGCGCCACGGGTATCACCGATTTGGAAGCTGTAGGTTGCGACGCTGGTGCTGGCGTTCTTAATCAGGATCTCGGCCTTAGCACAGCCAGCACTGACACCTTCGAGAGCGGTAAGGGTGGCTTTTGTTTCAGACGCGTTATTCACATATGTCTGGCTGTCAATCTGTTTCGTTGCCAACGCGGTCTGAATGCTCTTGGCGCAGGCCTGAGCGCCGGTATCGTACGCACGCTTCTGGGCGCCTAGCAGGTTGGGGATCAGCACCGCCGCCAGAATGCCGATGATGGCGATCACGATCAGCAGTTCGATCAGGGTGAAGCCTTGGGTTCCGTTCTTCATGGTGTACTCCTTAGCGGTTCGGCCTGCCGGATGATGTATGTATGGGTCCGGCCCACCTACTTATGGCTGTGCAGGTGCGGGTGTCTCCCGTCCTTGCTTGAACAGAGATTAATGGGGCTGGCCTCACAGGAGTCTTACGATTCCGGGGTCGTCCGGCTCTGCCTCAGGGTTAAGATGATGCTGCTCAGAGGCCGTTGTCATCGGCTTTTCTGTTGAATCGTTTGCCTTACTGCAGCTTTGTAAGACTTTCTCTCCCTGCACCCCTGGCAAGCTGTGGATGCTATGCTGCGCGTCAGTTCGGCCCGGGCTTGCTCATCTGCAGAAGGCTTACGGCGAATGGGACGGCTTTTTCGAGTCCCCACCCTGCTGGTCATTTCAATCAACCCCCGCCGCCCTCGTGCCGCAGCGGCCACCCCAGGCCGCGCCGATGAGGCTGCTTCCGGGAAGGAGAGGTACCCCTTTGGAACTCACGCCGCGCGTTCCACCGCACAGCAATGATGCCGAGATCAGCGTCCTGGGCAGCGTTCTGCTCGACAACGACACCCTGTCGCAACTGGGCGACACGGTGGCTCCAGAAATGTTCTACCGCGAGGGCCACCGCAAGATCTTTGCTGCCATGCGCACGCTGCAGGAGCGCGGCGAGCCGGTCGATCTGGTCACGCTCAGCGAGGATCTGCGCGGCAAGGGCCAGCTGGACGAGGTGGGCGGACTGACCTACCTGATCGGCCTGTCGGATCAGGTGCCCACCGCCGCCTACGCCGAACACTACGCGCGCATCGTGGGCGAGAAACACACCCTGCGTCAGCTGATCAGCGCGTCGGGCAAGGCCATGCAGCTGGCGTACGACGCCCAGCTTCCGCTGGAAGACCTGCTTGACCGCGCCGAGAAGATGATCTTCGAGGTCGCCGAGCACAAGAAGAAGGGCGAGGCGTCCCAGGCGATGGGAGAGGTCGTTCACGACACCTTCGAGTACATCACGCTGCTGCACCAGAACAAGGGCATCCCGGACGGCGTCAGCAGCGGCTTCAAGGACCTCGACGAGCAGATCTCGGGCCTGCAGAAGGGCAGCCTGAACGTGCTGGCGGCGCGGCCCTCGATGGGCAAGACGGCCTTTGCGCTGTCCATCGCCCAGAACGTGGCGCTGCGCGGTGAGAAAACGGTCGCGGTCTTCAGCCTGGAAATGCCCAGCGTGCAGCTGGCCCTGCGCATGCTGTGCAGCGAAGCGCGGGTGGACATGAACCGCATCCGCAGCGGGCAGCTCAACGAGCGGGATTTCGAGCGGCTGGCACACGCGGCGGGCCGCCTGGCAGAGGCGCCGATGGTCATCGACGACGAGCCGGACCTGACCCTCAACGGGCTGCGCAGCAAATTGCGGCGCATGGCCGCTCAGCACGGACAGCTGGGCCTGGTGGTCATCGACTACCTGCAGCTGATGTCGGGGGGCAAGAGCTCGGGTGGCAGCGACAACCGCCAGCAGGAAATCAGCACCATCTCGCGCGGTCTCAAGGGTCTGGCCCGCGAGATGGAAGTGCCGATCATCGTGCTGAGTCAGCTCAGCCGCGCGGTGGAGCAGCGGCCCAACCACCGTCCCATGCTCAGCGACCTGCGAGAATCCGGCGCGATCGAGCAGGACGCCGACATCGTGATGTTCATCTACCGCGACGAGTACTACAACAAGGAAACCGATCAGCAGGGCATTGCTGAGATCATCATCGGCAAGCAGCGCAACGGTCCCGTGGGCACGGTCCGGCTGCAGTTCCACAGCTCGCATGTTCGCTTCAACGACCTGGCCCCGGAGGGTGTGTAATGACCGGTGACGGCGTCAAGAATGCGGGGGCAGGCGGACAGCGGCGGCGGCGGCGGCGGCGCAGCCCCAATACGGGATCGGCGCAGCTCAAGCCCGGACAGGTAACGAACACGGTGGCGGTGCCCACGCCCGCCGCGCCCAGCAAGCGTGGACAGAAGCGCCCGCTGGCCGATCCGCGCATCGCGGTGGGCTGCATCGTGCTGCGCGGCGACGAGATCCTGCTCGTGCGCGAGCGGGGCCGCTGGTCGCTGCCCAAGGGCGGTCTGGAATCCGGCGAACTCGTGCAGGACGGCGCGCGCCGCGAGACCTTCGAGGAAACCGGGCTGGTCGTGGAACTGCGGGATCTGGCCTTTATCGTGGAGTTCAAGGCGCAGACCTGGGGACACCACCTGCAGTTCTTCTACACAGGCCGTGAAGCGGGCGGCAAGCTGGAACCGCGCGACCCCGACCGCGACGTGCAGGAGGCCCGCTTCGTGCCCATCCGGCAGCTGCGCGAGTTCATCCGCTTCCGCCCGCGGCTGGTCGCCCTGGAAACCTGGCTGCGCGAGCGCCGTCCCCGTCACTTCGTCTTCAACCTGGACAAGGAACCCGCCATGCTGCGCAAGCGCCGCCGGGTGGGCGAGCCGGGCGTGACGGTCAACGACACCGAACTGACTGACGAACCGGATTTGTAGGTCCGGAAGAACTGGAACCGGGCAGGATGGCCTGGACCCGGTGCCCGCGCGGGTGGGCGGCATTTGACAGCCGGATCCGTTCTGCTATCATCAGAATATGAAGCGTCTGTTACGCAAGGAAGCCGACCCGTATCCGGCCAGCGGACGCGGATACGCACATGTCTGTCCCGACTGTGGACTGCCCCTGACCCTGCACGATCTGCGCGATGGAGATCAGGCGTACTGGTGTCACGCCTGCAACAAGGGCCACCGCGCGGGTGATCCGCCGCTGGAAGCCCTCAAGCCGTTGCCTCAGGCCGGGTAGCTCCGAAAAGGAGAAGGGCCGGCGCTATGCTGGAAGCAATGACACACCCTTCCTCCCCCCAGACCCGTGCGCCCGGGCCGTTCAGCGAGGTGCTGGCCGGGCAGGTGATCGCCGTGACCGGAGCCGACTCGGGCTACGGCAAGAGCATCAGCGCCGCGCTGGCCCGCATCGGGGCGAGCGTCGTGCTGATCGGGAACAACAGCGAGACCCTGGCGGCCTCGGCGAGCGCCCTGGAACACTCGGGCGGCCACACCATTCCGATCAAGGCAGATGTGGGGGTGCCGCTGGACTGGCTAAGCGCACAGAACCGCATCCTGGAAATCTTCGGCGTGCTGCACGGCATCGTGCATCTGGCCGACAAGCGCACGTCGGCCAGTTTCACGATGCTCAGCGAGAACGAATGGATGGAACTGTTCAACAGCAACGTCAAGAGCAGCGTCGCCATCGCGCAGATCCTGGCCCGCCGCCTGCCCGATACCTGGCTGACCATCGTCGGCCCGCACACCGATGAGCCGGGGCTGCAGGCCCACCCGCAACGCGGCGCGCTGCGCGGCCTGGTTGAGGCGGGCGCACGCGAGGACCTGCGCCTGAACCTGCTGTTGCCGTCGCGGGCGAGCAGCGGGGACGAGGCGCTGGACCGTCCGCTGGCCGATGTGGTCCTGGCACTCGCGACCCCCCGCATGCGCCATCTGCGCGGCAACGTGATGGACGTTCCCCTGGCCCCAGCCCCCAAGGTGCGTCTGCCCGAGGTGCCGGTGTTCGGTGCCCCGGTTCTGTGAGGTCGGGGTTGTGAGGGCCACGCCGTGAGGTGCCCCTACTGCTCTGCGCCCGACAGCAAGGTGGTAAATTCCCGTCCCAGTGACGACGGAGCCAGCATCCGCCGCCGCCGCGAGTGCCTGAACTGTGCCCGGCGGTTTACCACCTATGAGCGCGCACAACTTGAGCCGCTGATGGTCGTCAAACGCAGCGGCCCGCGTGAGGCCTTCAACCCGGACAAGCTGCTGCGCGGCCTGACCCTGGCCACCGAGAAACGCCCGGTGGAGCCCGAAGCCCTGCGTGCCTTCGCCTACGGCTTCGAGGACGAGGTGGGAGCCGCCGAGATCGACAGCGAGGAGATCGGCAAGCGGGCCATGACCTTTCTGCGCCCGCTGGACGACGTGGCCTACATCCGCTTTGCCAGCGTCTACCGCGACTTTGACAGCCTGGAACGTTTTATCGAGGAAATCCGGGGGCTCAAGGACAAGGATGACGGGTGAGGGCTGAGCAGCAATAAAAAATCCGCCCTCTCGGACGGTGATAGGAAAAATATAGCGCCAAATACGGCGGATGTCAAATTTATACATTGCCTGGAAACTCCGGCGCTGGGACGGCATTCCTGGCAAGTCGCCCAAGATCCCGCCTGCATGTTTGTGCGGGCAAAAGCGTTCAGGTCAGGATTCTGGGTGTTCCCGGAGCTCAGGGACCCGGAAAAGCCCAGCTGTCATGGGTGAGCGGTGCCCCTGGATCATGAACCTGGGCCGTGGAGCAGACGCACCGGCCGGCATCTGCTCCACGGCCCATCACAGGAAAAGCCCCCACACGCGGCGGGGGCAGAAGGGAGAGAAGAGGTGGGCTTCAGCGGCGGCGCAGCCAGCCCTGCACCGTGCCGACCACCCCGGCGCGGAAGAACAGCACCACCACGACGAACACCAGACCGGTCACGATGCCCACCGGCAGGTCCGAGGTGGTCAGGCGGTCGCGCAGCAGCAGTACCAGACCCGCGCCCACCGCCGGGCCGAACAGCGTGGTGGTGCCGCCGAGCAGGGTCATCATCACGACCTCGCCGCTCGTGGTCCACTTGGTCACGTCCAGGCTGACCACGCCGTGCCCGAAGGTATACATGCTGCCCGCCAGCCCGGCCAACCCGGCGCTGATCAAAAAGGCGGTGAACTTGAAGCGTGTGGGGTTGTACCCGATGCTCTGGGCGCGCTGTTCGTTGTCGCGCACCGCCTGCTGCGCCTGCCCGAAGGGACTGCGCACCGTGCGGTAGGCGATGTAGAAGCCCAGGGCAAAGACCACCAGACAGAAGTAGTACCGGGTGGTGCTGTTGCTGAAGTCCAGCCCAAGCAGGCTGGGCCGGTCAAAGCCCTGCAGGCCGTTCTCGCCGCCGGTCACGTCGGTCCACTGCAGGGCCACGAAATACACCATCTGGGCGAAGGCCAGCGTGATCATGCTGAAGTAGATGCCCGCGCTGCGGACGCTGAGAAAGGCGATGGGCACGGCCAGGGCCAGCGCGCTGAGCGTGCCGCCCAGCATGGCCACCGGGACGCTCTGGCCGTTGGAGAGCAGGTAGGCGGTGACATAGGCGCTGCCGCCCCAGAAGGCGGCGTGCCCGAACGAGAGCAGGCCGGAAAAGCCGAACAGCAGGTCGAAGGCCACGGCGAACAGGCCCCACGCCAGAATGTCCAGCGCAAGAACCGGGTAGATCAGCCGGGGCAGGATCAGCAGCACCAGTCCCAGGCCGATCAGCCACGCGGCGCGGATATTGCGTTCGCGGCCCGGTCGGGCGGCGGTGCGGGGCAGGGCGGTCACCGTGCCCCCTCGGGCAGCCCGAACAGCCCGCTGGGGCGCACGAGCAGCACTATGGCCATCAGGATAAAGACCAGCGTGTTGGCAATCGGCGGATAGATCGCCGCGCCCACCGCCGCGAGCACGCCCACCGCGAAGCCGGTCACGATGCTTCCCAGGATGCTGCCCATGCCGCCGATGACGACCACCGCGAAGGTGGTGATGATCAGCTCGGCACCCATGTACGGCTCAACGCTGTAGATGGGCGCGGCGAGCACGCCCGCCAGTCCGGCCAGGCCCACGCCCACGCCGAAGACGCCGGTGACCCACTTGCTCACGTCGATGCCGAAGGCCCGCGTGACGCCCGGATTCTCGGTGCTCGCGCGGATGATGGCGCCCACCCGCGTCTTCTCGATCACAAACCACGTGATCAGGCAGATCACCAGCGTCAGGGCGATCACGAACAGGCGGTACTTGGGAAAGACCACGAAGCCCAGGTTCACCACTCCGGTCAGGATGTCCGGCGTGGTGTAGGGGGCACTGGACACCGCAAACTGCGACAGCATCACCTGTTTGACCAGATCCTGGGTCAACAGCGTGAGCCCGAAGGTCAGCAGCAGGTTGTAACTGGGTTCCAGCCCGTACAGGCGCGAGAGCAGCGTGCGTTCGAGCAGCATGCCCAGCGCGCCCACGATCAGGGGAGCCAGGATCAGGGAGGGCCAGAAGCCCAGTCCGAAGGCCTGGCCCAGGGCGAAGGCGGCGAAGGCCCCGAGCATGTACAGCGCGCCGTGCATGAAGTTCACGATGCGCAGCATGCCGAAGATCACCGCCAGGCCCAGGCTCAGCAGCGCGTAGAACGCGCCGTTGACCAGGCCGTTGAACACTTGAATCAGCAGCAGTTGTGTATTCATTCTGTCTTCCGTGAGGTGCAGAAGGGGTCAGGGACCGGGATGGCCGCAGCGGGTCCCGGTCCCCCGACCTCTAGCCCTGGCTCAGAACTTGCACTTGCTTTCGCTGAGCGGCATGAAGGCCCTGGCCGAGGGAATGGTGGCCACCTTGGTGAAGATGTCGCCCGCTTCCTTGGCCTGCGCCTTGGGCTTAACCTGCACGGTGTACACGTCCAGGGTGACGCGGTGGTCCTGCGGACGGATGTAGGCGCTGCGGGCGAAGAAATCGCTGAAGCGGTGGCCTTCCAGGGCCTTGACCACGGCGTCGCCGTTGTCGCTGCCCGCGCGGGCCACAGCCTGCAGGTAGGTCATGGTGGCGCTGTACACGCCGGCCTGCGCCCAGGTGGGCTTCTTGCCAAAGGCCTTCTCGAACTTGGCTGCCCAGTCGCGGCTGCGCTGGTCGAGGTTCCAGTACCACGGCACGGTGGCGAGCGCGCCCGCAAAGGCGTCCTGGCCCAGCGCGGCCACGTCGGTCTCGAACAGCAGACCGATGCCCAGGCCGATGCCCTGTTTCTTGAGGCCGAACTCGTTGTACTGCTTGACCACGTTCACCAGATCGTTGCCCGCCTGCATGGTGCCGAAGATCTTGGGCTTGAGGCTCTGGGCCTTGAGCAGGTACGAGGAGAAGTCGGTGTTCGGGAAGGGCGTGGCGTCGCTGGGGGCCACCAGCTTGCCGCCGTTTTCCTGCACCGCCGCCGACATCTGTCGGTTGAGGTCCTGACCGAAGGCATAGTTGGGGTAGATGATGTACCAGCTGTTGCCGCCGCGCTTGGTCACGGCCGTGCCGGTGCCGTTGGCGAGCATGAAGTTGTCGTAGGCGTAGTGGAAGGTGTACTTGTTGCACTTCTCGTTGGTCAGCGCGGTGGTGCCGCCGGTCACGACCATCACCGGAATCTTCTTGCCCTTGGCGATCTCGGAGGCGGCCAGCGCGGCCGAGCTCGTCGGCAGGTCCACAAGCATGTCCACGTTCTGGCGGTCGATCATCTCGGCGGCCTTGTTGCTGGCGACGTCGGCCTTGTTCTGGTGGTCGACGCCCACGACCTGCACCTTGCCCTTGTACGCGGCGTTGGCGGCCATGAAGTCGTCGGCGGCCATCTGCGCGGCCTTGACGCTGCCGGGACCAGAGAGTTCCGAGTACACGCCGGACAGGTCGGTGAGCACGCCCACCTTGACGGCGTTGTCACTGAGCTTGGCCCCCTGCGCCAGGGCAGCGGTCATGGAAAACAGGGCGGTGGCGGCGATCATGGCGGTCAGTCTGGTTTTTTGCATGGTGGACTCCTCCAGGGAGAAAAGATGGTGGGCGGGGGGCTCAAACGCTGAGGTAGCGCAGCAGGTCCTCGCGGCGGGCCAGGGCGTCCTCACGGGCCACCTCATCGACGATCTGGCCGTCCACGAAGACGTAATGACGGTCGGCGAGGCGGGTGGCAAATTTCAGGTTCTGTTCGACGAGCAGCACCGACAGGCCCTCGGCGCGCAGTTCCTCGATGATGTCGCCGATGCGCTGCACGATCACCGGGGCCAGGCCCTCGCTGGGTTCGTCGAGCAGCAGCAGTTTCGGGGCGCTGCGCAGCACCCGGACGATGGCGAGCATCTGCTGTTCGCCGCCCGAGAGCTTGCTGCCGGGGTGGTGGCCGCGCTCGCGCAGCACCGGGAACGCCTGGTAGGCGCGCTCGGTGGTCCAGCCTCCCGGGCGGGCCGGCGGCAGTTCCAGGTTCTCGCGCACCGTCAGGGTGCTCATGATGGCGCGTTCCTCGGGCACCCACGCCAGGCCGCGCGCGGCGATCCGGTTGCTGGGCAGGCGCAGGATGTCCTGGCCGTCAAAGGTCACGCTGCCGGTGCGGGTGCGCAGCGCCCCCATGATGCTGCGCAGGGTGGTGGTCTTGCCCGCGCCGTTGCGCCCGATCAGGCTGACGATCTCGCCGGGCTGCACATGCAGGTTGACGCCGTGCAGCACGTGGCTCTGGCCATAGTAGGCATTCAGGTCACGGACCTGCAGCAGCGGGGCCGTCCCCGGGTCTACTCGGGTGGGTCGGGGGGCCGAAGCGGTGTGGGGCGCGCTCATTCGTGTGCCTCGTCGCCCAGGTAGGCCTCGATCACGCGCGGGTCCTGCCGGACCTGCTCGTAGCTGCCGCTCGCGAGCACCGCACCGTACTGCAGCACCGTGATGCGGTCGGCGAGTTCAGAGACCACGCTCATGTTGTGTTCGACAAGCACCACCGTGCGCCCGCGCGCGACCTGCCGCACCAGGGCGATCACGCGGGCGATGCCCTCGGAGCCCATGCCGGAGGTCGGTTCGTCCAGCAGCAGCACGCGCGGGTTCTGGGTCAGCGAGATGCCGATTTCCAGTTGCCGCTTTTCTCCGTGGCTGAGGTCCGCCGCCAGCCGGGCGTGCGACTCGGCCAGCCCCACATCGGCCAAGATGGCGTCGGCCTGGGGCCCCAGCGTTTCGAGCCGCGAGATCGGTGTCCAGAATTGCCCCGGCAGTCGGCTGCGCGATTGCAGCGCGACGAGCAGGTTCTCGCGCACGGTCATGCTGGGAAAGACACTGCTGATCTGAAACGAGCGCGACAGCCCGCGCCGCACGATCTGGTGGGGAGGCAGGGTATCGATGCGCTGTCCGAACAGCCGGACCTCGCCGGAAGTGGGTTTCAGAAAGCCGGACAGCAGGTTGAACAGGGTGGTCTTGCCCGCTCCGTTGGGTCCGATGATCGCGTGGATCTCGCCCTCGTGGATGTCCAGGCTGACCCCGTTGGTGGCGCGGAAGCCCCGGAACTCCTTAACCAGCTGGCGCGCTTCCAGGGCCACGGTCGGCCCGGGGCCCACGCCCACCGGGGAACCGGGTAGGGTCTGGGCCGTCACGACTGACGCTTGGATGCAGGGTAAAGCATCGTCCTCCTTGAAATGGATCGAATTGTGGTACGCCAGGAGTCTAGCGTTCTGGCGTTACAAATGGGTGACAGCGGCCGTTCAGCGGATGCCGGGCGACCGGTTACCCGCCGGGGAGGGAGGGGGGGACGCTCCGGCAGCCCTGCGCCGGGCAGGTCAGGGGGCGGCGGACGGACCGGGCCGGGGAACCACCGGCGTCTCGTTCTCGGGTTTGCGGCCCCGCACGCCGTCGAGCAGCGCGGCAATCCGGGCAAAGTCGGCAGGCAGGTCGCCGGTCGGCTGCACGTAGCCCACGATGCCCACGCGCTTCTTGCTCCAGTCCAGGGCAGTGACGGCAATCGGCACGTTTGCCTGAAGGGCCATGTAGTAAAACCCGGTCTTCCAGTGGTCCGCCCGTCCCCGGCTGCCCTCGGGCGCGACGAGCAGCACGATCTCCTGTTCCCGGTCAATCACCGAGACCACCGCGTCCACGAAGTTGCCCCCGGCGCGGCGCCGGTCCAGCGCGATGCCGCCCACCGCGCGCATGAAGATGCCCTGCGGAAAGGCAAACAGCTCGCGCTTGCCGACCCAGTGCAGCGGAATCCGGGTGGCCCACTTCCAGAACAGCCCCGGCCAGAAATCCAGATTGCTGGTGTGAGGCGCAGCGGCGCTGACCAGTTTGACGGTGCCCGGAGGCGGCGGAGCGAGCAGCGGGGTCCAGCCCGAGAGACGCAGCAGAAAGAGGGCCACACGCGACCCCAGCGTGTGTGGACGGCCCTGCCAGGTGATCGACACCCGGCGAGTATACGGGCGGAGCCGGAAAGACCGGGCATGGTCCGGCCTCCGGCCTCAGCCCTTGCGGGGTCTGACCGGTTCTCCGGCCCGGCGGGGCGCTGGCCGCTCGAGTCCTGCGGCGAGCAGCAGCGAGATGACGATGGTCAGTCCGGCCAGCGCGAATTCCATACCACAGTCTTCCCGCCGGGCCGTGACAGAGACCTGACGGCGGTCTTCATCAATGGGGGTGTTACCCGAAGTCAAGGGCCATGAGCTGCACCGGACCGTTCTCGCCCGCAATCACGGTGAGGGCGGAAAAGCCCGCCCGGACGTAGGCCCGCAGGGCCCGCCGGTTGTCCGGGGCCGGGTCTATCAGGAGGCGCGCGGTGGCGGGACGCTGTGTGCGCAACTCCTGAATGAAGGCGGCGATCACCCGGGGTCCCAGCCCCTGTCCGGTCAGCGCCGCCTCCCCAATCAGCAGATCAATGCCCCAGGTCTCGCCGTGGGGGGCCGCCCACGCGAAGAAGGGATGGCCCGCCGTGACCTGTTCGCGCTGGATGAAGCCGGCCGCCTGGCCGTCTACCAGGAACACGAAGCCGGGCACGTGCCGCCCGGGGCGGAAGTAGTGGGCCTGCACCGCCGCCTCGTCGCGTTCTCCATCGTCCCAGAAGGCGCGGACGTGCGGCTGTTGCAGCCAGTGGGTGAGCAGGGGCACGTGGCGTTCGCCCAGGGGCTCAAAGGAAATCGGCATTCAGCCCCGCCGCCTTCAGGGCCGCGTCAAACTGCTCCGCTGTCACCGGCAGCACGCTCAGGCGGGTGCCCTTGCGGACCAGCGGCGAGTCCTGCCATTCGGGCAGGGAGCGGATGGTGTCCAGGCCCAGCACAGCGGGAAAGGCACGCACGGGCTCCACGTCCACCATGCTCCAGCGCGGCTGCTGCGGCGGACTGGCCGGGTCGAAGTACGCGCTTGCCGGGTCGAACTGCAGGTCGTCCGGGTAGGCGGTCCGCGCCACGCGCGCCACCCCGGCGATGCCCGCCGGTTTCGCGTTGGAGTGGTAGAACAGGCACACGTCCCCCTCCCGCATCTGCCGCAGGAAGTTGCGCGCCTGGTAGTTGCGCACGCCGTTCCACGCTTCGCGCCCCACCCGCACGAGGTCGGGGTAGCCGAAGACGTCGGGTTCGGATTTCAGGAGCCAGAACTGAAGGGCGCAGGAGGCGGGCATGCAGCACAGGGTAAAGCGGAAGGAAGAGCGGGGAACGAGGGCAAAGGCCCCGCCCACCCAGGCAGGGTGCCAGAAAACGTGCGGCTCAGCGTGCGTGCCTTTGCCTACCTTGCCGCCCGCTGGGCCGCTCTAGACTGGGCGGGTGCGTGCCTCGCCGTGGCTTCCCGTTCTGCTGATCCTTGCGCTGGGCGCTTACCTGCTCTCGCAGGGCCAGCCGACCTTTACGCTGGTGCCCCGCGAGCCGGTGGTCTCGGCCACCCTGCCGGGTACGCTGCCGCCGGCCACGCGGGCCCTGTTCGAGCAGGCGCGTCCGGCCACCGTACGGGTCGAGAGTCTGGATCCCCAGACGCGCGAGGCGGGCCTGGGCACCGGGTTTTTCATCAGCGAGACCGGACAGGTGCTGACCGCCTACCACGTGGTCAGCCTGGGACGCCTGTTTCAGGTGAGTACGCTGGAGGGCCGGACCTACCGCGCCACGGTGACGGCCTTCGACGCCCGCGCCGACGTGGCACTGCTGGAAGTCCAGGGACGCGGGCCGTTTCCGTACCTGCAGCTCGACAGCCGCGCCCCCAAAGTGGGCGAGACGGTGCTCGCCATCGGCAACAGTGGGGGCGACTTCCTGCAGCCCCGGCGCGGGCGTCTGCTGCGCCTGGGGGCTGAGGCGGGCCGCGCGGACTTTCCGCAGGGCACCCTGGAGATGAACGCGCCGCTGGCCCCGGGAGACAGCGGCGGACCGATCATTGACAGCGCGGGCCGGGCCATCGGGGTGGTGAGCTACATCAGTGTGGACGGCAGCGGACAGACCCGGCGCAGCTACGCCGTACCGGTGATGGACGGCGACAACCTGATCACCGCCCTGCGAACCGGCGAGAAGCGGGACGCCCCGGTGGTCGGCATCGTCTTCGATCCGGTACACAGCGGCCTGACCACCCCGGCGGGCGGCGTGATCGGACGGGTGGTCGAGAACAGCCCGGCGGCCCGGGCCGGCCTGCGCGGCAGCGCGTATGACCGCGAGGACAAGTTGATCTCGCTGGGCGACGTCATCACCACGGTGGGCGGCGAGCGCACCCGCGACGCCAACGAGGTCATCCGCGCCATCCGTGGAGCCGAGGTGGGAGACACTGTGACCATCGGCTACCTGCGCGGTCAGCAGCCGCAGGAAACCCGCATCACCCTGGTCGCCCGGGCGACCCTGCCCGGCCTGCGCGAGTAGCCGGGAGCCGCGGCAGGCAACGGATAAAGACACGGCCACGCGCCGCCAATCCCGCCTTCACCCCGCCCACCTAGACTGGCGGGATGTCGAGAGCCTTCGTGAAAGAGGAGGCAGGTGCGCCGTGGACGCCGCCTGCCGTGCCCCACGCTTACCGGGTGGTCTGGACCGGAGACGCCCGGCCCGAGGTCATGCGCGAGACCGACGATCTGCTGGACGCCCTGCGCTGGCTGGCCGGGCGGTCCCGGCCCGGTTTTGAGCTGCGCAGCGCCGACGGTGAACTGCTGGCGACCAACGCGGCCTGACCTACCAGTGGCCTTCCAGGGACAGCCGGACGGCCCCGGCCAGACTCTGTCCCGGGGCCAGCACCCGCAGGTCCACGCCCGGGGTGCCCTGGGCGGCGAGGTTAAAGGCATCGGTGGCGTGCGAGACGGGTTCCAGTGCCAGACTTCCGTCTGGCGCGGTGAACACGACCAGATGCGAGAACACGTTGTCGGCGGTGAGCACCAGTGCCCGCTCCCCCCAGTCCAGCCGGGCCAGACCGTCCCAGGCGGTGTAGGTGCGGTCCAGGTGCTGTTCGCCGAGCGGGTGGGGCCGGCGGTAATCCTCGGCGGGGTGCAGGTCCCGGGGCCCCCCCACGGTCAACTGCTGGGCGTCGGTGTCGTAGGTGAGGTCGGCCCCGAACTGCAGCCGGGGATCTGTTCCGTCCTGAAGGCGCGCGAAGTACGGGTGCAGCCCCAGCCCGGCGGGCATGGGTGACGCGTCGGCATTGGTGAGGGTCACGCTGAGGTCCAGGTGCGGGCCGTGCAGGCGGTATTCGGTACACGCGGTAAAGGCCCACGGCCAGTTCATATCGGTGAAGTCGCGGCTGTCGAAGGTACAGCGCAGGTGGTCGTCGGCGACGCGCTCCACGCGCCACGGGCGGTTGCGGACGTCCCCGTGCTGGGTCATGCCGTCCCCGGTTTTTCGCAGCTGAATCTCGCGGCCTTCAAAGGAGAAACGGGCGTCCCGGATGCGGTTGGAAAACGGCATCAGTGTGAAGCACGCGCACTGGCTGCTGGTTTGTACCGCTTCCAGCTCCACCGGGCGCAGGACCGGACGGCCCGACGCTGCGCGCAGGTTCAGGACGCTGCCCCCCACCCAAGGAAGGACCTCCAGCGTCAGGGCCGCGCTGCGGACGGTCTCCACGCGCCCGGGGAAAGACATCACTTGGCGCTTCGGCCGCGCATGACCTCGTAGATCAGGATGCCCGCCGCCACCGAGGCATTCAGGCTGTCCACCTGACCGCGGGTGGGAATCTTGACCAGGGCGTCGCACTTCTCGCGCACCAGCCGGCGCATGCCCTCGCCCTCGGCGCCCACCACCAGCGCCACCCGCCCGCTGAAGTCCACCTGGGCGGCGTCCTGCGCGGCCTCGCCCGCCGCGCCGTAGACCCACACCCGGTCCTCCTTGAGGGCGTCGATCAGGCGGGGCAGGTTCTTGGTCTGGGCCACCGGCAGGTAACTGGTCGCCCCGGCCGCCGTCTTGGCGACCACCGGCGACAGCGGAGCGCTGCGGCGTTCCTCGACCACCACGCCGTGGGCCCCCAGCACCTCGGCGCTGCGGATGATCGCCCCGAAGTTGCGCGGATCGGTGATGCCGTCGAGCAGCACGATCAGCAGGTCCTCGCCGCGCGACTCGGCCCGGTCGAGGATGTCGTCCACCGTGGCCCACTTCAGGTCCTCGACCTCGGCGAGCACGCCCTGATGCGCGGTGGTGCCGGCCAGCTGATCGAGTTCGATGCGTGGAGCGAAGCGCAGCCGCACGCCGGTATCCTTCAGCTCGCGCACGAAGGCTTCCTCGACGCCGCGCGCCACGAGCACCTCATTGACCCGCCCATCACGCAGGGCTTCGAGCACCGGGTTCCGTCCGTACAGCAACATGGCAGGCAGTGTAGACCACCCCGCCGGCAAAAGCCCCCATCACGGGGGTCAGGAGACAGACAGGGTCAGGCCAGTTCAGGACCGGGCCGATTCAGGACTGGGCCGGAGTCACGAAGGCGGCGCTGTCGTAGTACGTGCGGAAGGCCGCCACCTTGCCGTCCTTGATCTCGATCAGGCTCACGCCCCGGTATTCGATGGGCCGGCCACCCTTGAGCCGGCCCGTGGCGGTCCATTCCATGACGCCCAGGCCGCCGTGTTCACTGTGGTTCGTGAACTCGCTGCGAATGGTCTCGAAGTCGCTGAGGTAGGCGCTCCAGAAAGCCTGCGCGCCGTCGGTGCCCTGCCAGGTCTTCTGGGTGAGGTTTTGCAGCGTGACCTCCTCGGCATGCAGGGCGACCAGCGGCGCGGGATCCTGGCTGGACTCGGCTTGTTGCAGGGCGGCCATGAACTCTTCGGTGGTGGACATGCCCCAACAAACCATCCCCGCGGGGCAGGCGAGGGTGAGGCCTCTTACCTTGTCCGGGGGTGTGAAGAATTGATGGATGGGAGAGAGGGCAGGGGGCGTGGCGCCGCCGGGACCCATCCTGGGGCTCAGCCGGGTGTGTCCTCAGCGCTCCCGCAGCCAGCGGATCAGCTCGGGGGCGGGCAGCGGCTCGCAGATCGCGTAGCCCTGTGCGGCGTCACAGCCCAGCTCGCGCAGCATCTGCAACTGCTGCTCGGTTTCCACGCCCACGGCGACCACGCTCAGGCCCAGGCGGTGGGCCAGATCCACCGTGCCCTGGACCAGCGCCACGCCGCGCCGGTCGCCGGGGAGGCGGGCGGTCAGGGTGGGGTGCAGCTTAACCGCGCTCAGCGGAAAGCGGGTCAGGGCCGAGAGGCTGCTCGCGCCGTCGCCGAAGTCATCCACGCTGAGGTGGGCGCCCAGGCCACGCAGCTGTTCGAGCAGCCCCAGCGTTTCCTGGCTGTGGTCGAGCAGGCTTTCCGCCGCCACCTCAATGTCGGGCGCACCCTGGGCGTTCAGCAGCGGCAGCAGGCGGCCCAGGCCCGCGCTGCGGCGCAGTTCCTCCAGCCCCAGGTTCACGCTGACGCGCCACGATTCGAAGCGCCCGGGCAGGGCTGCCTGCACGCTGCCGCGCCCGCGCAGGGCTTCTTGCACCACCCACTCGCCGATGTGGGTGATCAGGTCGCTGCGGCCCGCCAGCGGTAGGAAATGTCCGGGGGTGAGCAGGCCGCGCGTGGGGTGTTGCCAGCGCAGCAGCGTTTCGGCCCCGATGGGCTGGCCACCCTGCAGGTTGATCATCGGCTGGTACAGCAGCGTGAACTGTTTGCCCTCCAGTGCGCCGCGCAGGGCTTCTTCCAGCTCGAAGGCGTCGGTGACCTGGGCACGCATGTCCGGCTCGAAGACGCTGACCTGTGCCCGGCCCTGGCGGCGGGCGTGCTGCACCGCGATCTCGGCGTCGCCCAGGGCCTGTTCGGGCGTGGCGCCGTGCAGGTCCACCACCCCACGCGCGAAGGTCAGGGCCACCTCCCGGCCCCCGGCGCGCAACGGAGCGTCCAGCACCTTGTCCAGCGTGGACAGCGCCTGCGCCGCCGTGAGTCCGTACAGCGCCACGGCGAAGGAGTCGTCGGCCAGCCGGGCGGCGTGGCCGCGCTGGTCGCCGACCAGATCGTTCAGCCGGGCAGCGAGCCCGATTAAGACCCGGTCGCAGGCCACGCGGCCCAGCGCGGCATTGAGCGCCCCGAACCCGTCGATGTCCAGGCCCACCACCACGCCCGCGTCGGCCCGCGGCGCCGGTCCCTCCGCGCGGCCCAGCGCCTCGCGCAGCCCCGCGCGGTTGAGCAGACCGGTCAGGGCGTCGTGCCGGGCGTCGTGGTGCATCTTGGCCTGGGCCCGGCGCAGCGCCGTGATGTCGCGCAGGGTGAGCAGCGCGCCGTTGCCGTTGGCGGCCCGCAGGGGGCCGGGGACCGCGCTGCCCGCCGCACCCTCTGTTTCCACGGCGGTGGCGCGCAGTTCCATGTGACGCAGGGTGCCGTCGGGCAGGGCGAGCAGCAGCTCGCGGCGCAGCGGCAGGTTCACCTCGCGCCAGTCGGGCAGTGCCAGCGGATGGCCCTCGGGCGTGAAGATGCGCACGCCCATCTCGCCGAGCACCCGGGAGATGCCCAGGCCCACCAGCCGCGCGGCCTCCACGCCCAGCAGCGCCGCGGCGCGGTCACTGACCAGCTGGGCACGTCCGGAAGCGTCGACCATCAGGGTGGCGTCCTCGGACAGCGCGAGCACCTGCGAGATCAGGCCCAGGGACGTCTGGGTGCCCCGTTCGTCTTGGACGCCCTCGGCCACCAGCAGCCCGGACTCGGCGGCGCGGCGCACGCTCAGGGTCATGACGCCGCCGCCGGCGAGCGCCACGTCGGCCCGCGCCGCGCCGCCTCCGGCTGCGAGCTGGATCAGGCCGCGCACCGTCTCGCACGGCACCTCCGCGAAGCACGGCCAGGTCCACAGCGGAGCGCCGGTCGGGACCGGGGCGCCGGGTGGGGCCAGCTCGCTCAGGCCGGGGCTGGCGTGCAGCACGTTGCCCGAGGCCGAGAGCAGCGCGGCGGGTTGCCGGGTGTCGAGCAGCGCCGAGATGCGCGAGGCCCGCTCGTACTCGCCGGTGACGTCCTGCAGCGTGAGCATCACGCCCGCGCCCGAGCCGCCCAGGTACGGTCTGGCCTCACCGCGTACCCAGCGCCGCCCCGCCGCCTCGAAGGGCTCATCCGGCAGGCGCACCGAGCGGCCCGCCGCCGCCTGCGTCAGCGCCGCGAGCAGGCCGGGCCGTCCGGGCAGCACTCCGGCCACGGACTGCCCCAGCACCTCGGCGTCGGTCAGGGCGCACAGTTCCAGAAACGGGCGGCTGACCCGCCGAAAGACCAGATCCGGCGTCAGCCACGCGGTGGCCACCGGCAGCTGCGTGACCAGCACCTCTGCCTCGCGGTGGGCGCTGTCCGAGCGGGCCGCCGAGAGCAGCATGGTCAGCACGTCCAGGGCCAGCTGCGGCACCGGCCCGGTCTCGCACCACAGCAGCCCCAGCAGCTCGCCGCCGCGGCTCAGCCAGCCCATCTCGCCCCGCTCGAACCACGCGTCGGGCGGCACGAGTTCCTGGCCGGTCAGGGTCAGGCCGTCCGGGTCCACCCGCAGCACGTCATCGCCCACCTGTGCCAGCAGCGTGGCGCCCGGCGCGTGAACCCGCAGCAGGTCGCCCAGCGCCGTCTGCAGCGCCAGGCTGTGCGCGGGGCGAGGGTCATGGAGCGCGCCGGTCAGGGAAGGGTGGGGGATGTAAGGGGGAGTCACGCTGGAAGTACCTCGCGTCCGCAGACGGCTGGGGGAATCAGACGGGCCGGTCGGGGAAGACGGCGAAGGAAGGGCGGCCAGAAAGGAACGTGCCCGCAGAGGCCGGTTCTCTCTGCCGGGCATCCTGCCACCTGAACTCTTACCCGAATCATTCAATAAACACGTCACAGCCGTGCGCCGCCCCCATCCAGGCCCCCCCGGTGGGGGAGAACAGGGCGCGGTGGAGGTGCTGAGGGGGTGGGAACGCCGCCCTCAGGGCACGGGTCTGTCCCGTCCCTCAAGACAGGGCATACGGCGGGCCAGTGGGCTCCCCCGCGTTATTCCTGCCAGGTTTCCTCGCGCCACGCCGTCGGCCACACCCGGTAGATGCCGGGGTCGCTGGGGCTGCTGGCGGCCATCAGGCGGCCAATCTCGGCGGCGTCCGGCTCGTCGATCACGCGCGTGAAATCCGAGGCGTTGAGCACCGCCTCGCGGACCGGCCAGCCGCGCGCCTGGGTCCAGTCCACCAGCTCGATCAGCGCCGCCATGCCAGGGCGCCCGAAGCGCGGGCCAAAGGCATTTGCCGTGACGATCACGTGTTCCCCGGTGACGAGCAGCGCCGCGTAGCCCGACGTGTCCCGCTGGCCCTGACGGTCGGTCACGAGCACCAGCTGCCCCCTTCCCGCGGGGTCCGGCAGCTGGGCGCAGCGCTCCAGAACGGCACTCAGGGTTTCGAGCGGCGCGCCCGGCAGGCCCAGCGGATCGGCAATGTGCATGGACGGCAGTGTACAGAGTTGGACCGTCGCCGCGCACTGTTCTGACGCCCCTGTGGGCCGCGCCGCCCGGGGTCTCCCGCGGCTTCAGGCACTATCCTGCGGAACATGAAGCCCAAACTTTCCACGCTGGTGGCCCAGGCTGCGGGGGGCCGGGTGATCCGCACCGGTTTTCTGGACGGCGACGACATTGACCGCCGTCTGCTCAACGACCCCGAGGTGCGCCACCGCATCGCCGGGGGCTTTCCCGACGCGCGGCGGGTGGTGCTGACCCTGCACCCGGCCCATATTCCCGAGGTCGACGCGGGGGTCACGGTGCTGCGGCTGACTCCGGCGCAGGCGGCGCCGGGCTGGGACCTGCAGGATTTCGCGGTGCAGCTGCGCCGCCTGGAGCTCAAGGAAGAGCAGCTCGGGGACCTGCGCGAGGAACGCGGCGGTTTTCTGGTCGCGGCCACCGGTCAGGCTGCCCAGACGCTGGGAGCGCTGAGTGAGCTGGGGGGCCGCGCCGTGGAGGTCGAGGAGGTCGGCGAGACGGCCGGCCGGGGCAGCAAGCTGCGCGAGGTCGTCGTGCCGTCCATGCGGGTGGACGTGGTGGGGGCCAAGGGGTTCGGGGTCAGCCGGGCGTACTTCCAGCAGGGCATAGACGGCGGCAAGGTGCGCCTGAACGGTGGCCCGGCGCGGGCGAGCAGCGAGATCCGCGAGGGAGACAGCCTCAGTGCCGAGGGCCTGGGACGCATCGACTTCAAGCGCGTGGTCAACGAGACCCGCCGGGGCAATCACAAGGTCGAGCTTGAAGTTCACCGCTGAGCCCGGCGTGGACCGCCCGGCCACCGGGACGGCCCGCGCATGATCGACCTGCTGGCCCGGCATCCAGCCTCCGATCCCCAGGCGCTCACGCAGGCCCTGGCACCCAGCGCCCGGTTTCAGGACGTGCGTTTCGGGACCTACCGGCCCAATCCCGAGTTTCCCAGTCAGGCGGCGGCGCGCGGGCAGCTGGAAGCCTTCTTAGAGGGCCCCCGGGAACGTCCCGGCGGCCTGCGGCTGTTCCGCCGGCGCCGCCCCGAGGGACGCGGGCTGTACCTGGACGGCGGTTTCGGGGTGGGCAAGACGCACCTGCTTGCCAGCACGTACCACGCCGCACAGGGCCAGCGCGCCATCATGAGCTTTCAGGACCTGATGTACCTGATCGGCGCGCTGGGCATGACCCGCGCGGTCGATACCTTCCGGGGCCACGATCTGCTGCTCATCGATGAATTCGAGCTGGACGATCCGGGCAACACCCACATGGCGAACACCTTTCTGGGTCAGCTGATGCCCGGCGGCACCAGCGTGGTCGCCACCAGCAACACCGAACCCGGCGCGCTGGGACAGGGCCGCTTCAATGCCAGCGACTTCCAGCGCCAGATCCAGGGCATCGCGGAGCGCTTCGAGACCCAGCGCATCGACGGCCCCGACTTCCGTCAGCGCGGCACCCGGCCCGAGGGCGTGCTGACGGCCGACGAATACGCCGCGTGGCAGGCCCTTCAGGACCACGCCACGCTGGCGGTCGTCACGCACCGTGACCTCAACCGGCACCTGCTGGAAGTGCATCCCAGCCGCTTTCCCGGCTTGCTGCAGGGGGTCGGGGCGGTGGGCGTGGGGGCACTGGTGCCCATGGACGACCAGAACATCGCGCTGCGCTTCGTTCACTTCATCGACAAGCTCTACGACCTCGGGCTGCGGGCGGCCTTTACCGGCACACCGCTGAACACGCTGTTTTCCGAGACCTACCGCCACGGAGCCTACGCCAAGAAGTACAGCCGTTGCCTGTCGCGCCTTTCCGAACTGCTGCGCGAGGCCCACGGGGAAGTGACGACCCCGCCGGTGGGGGAGGGGTAGCTCAGGCCTGGTCGTCCGGTTCGCCGGGGCCGCTCTCGGGCAGGTCCTGTGCGCCGGCCTCGATCACGGTCAGCGAGCGCAGGGTTTCTCCCTGATGCCAGCCGTATTCGGGGTCCTTGAGGCCCAGCGTCTGGGCGATGGCCTGCGCCGCGCCGCGCTCGGGCTCGCCGTCCAGACAGAACAGCAGAAATTTGCGTCCGCCCGGAGCGATGCGGATAAACAGGTCGGCGCCGATTTCCAGCTGCTGGGTGCGCCCTAACTTCTCGGCGCGTCCCTGGGCATACTTCAGGGCCTCACGGATGCGGACGGTGACGGTGGGGTGGCTCATGGGCGGGGGGGCTCCGGAACGGCGCGCAGGCCGCCGAGCAGCATGTCGGCGAAGCTGTCGGCCACGTTTCTGGGGGTCAGCGGGCCGCCGGGGCGGTACCAGGTGTAGGCCCAGTTCACGGCCGACAGCACCAGGTAGGCGGTCATGCGGGGGTCCAGATCCCGGCGGAAGGTGCCGTCCTCGACGCCCTGGGTGATCAGCTCGCGGTAAAAGGCGTCAATGCTGTCGCGCCAGCCGGTCACGCGGGCATAGGCCTCGGGCGAGAGGTGCTTCCATTCGTGAAAGAACACGGTGGCGCTGTCCATGTTGTCGGCAACCACCCGGATGTGGCGGTGCATCGCCTCGCGCAGCTTATCGTCGGCGCGCATGTCGGCGGCGCGCAGGGTGAACAGCGCCTCGTCGAACTGCTGCGAGGCCACGTTCACGATCTCGATCAGCAGCTCTTCCTTGCCGCTGATGTGCGCGTACAGACTGCCCCCCTGCATACCCAGTTCCCCGGCCAGGTCACGCATGCTCGTGGCGTGGTAGCCGCGCTCGGAGAACAGGCGGCTGGCCGAATCGAGGATCTGGGCGCGGCGGGGTTTGCTGGATTCAGTCATGGCGGGAGGACTCGGAAAAGGCGCATTTGGGGTGCGCTTTGGACCGCAGGGTAGCACGCAACCTAACGGGCGTTTGGCATCTGTGGACGCCCGCACGGCGCGGCACGGGGCCGGGTGGTACAACACTGGGGATGACCTCCCAGCCTCCTGCTCCTGAAAAACAGCCTGTCTTCGACGCTCCGGTGGGGGTGCGGCCGGCCGTCCGGGCCGTGCCCGCGTATCCCTTCGACCCGGTGCAGGTGCCCACCAAGCTCGATCAGAACGAGAACCCCTATGACTTTCCGGAGGACCTCAAGCAGCAGGCCGCCGCGCGCATGCTGGAGCGTCCCTGGAACCGCTATCCCGACCTGCACGCCGATGAACTGCGGGACCGCATCGCCGCCTACGAGGGCTGGGAACCGGGCGGCGTGGTGGTCACGCCGGGCAGCAACGTGCTGATCAAGCTGCTCACCGAACTCGCCGGCATCGACCAGACCGTGCTGACGGTGGACCCGACCTTCAGCGTGTACACCCTGGAAGCCCGCATGCTGGGAGCGCGGCTGGTGCAGGTGCCGCTGCGCGACGACTTCTCGTTGCCGGTGGACGCCCTGAAGGTGCAGCTGGAGCGCCAGCGCCCCGGCGTGCTGTACATCACCCAGCCGCATGCTCCGACCGGCCACGTGGATGACGAGGCGGCCGTGCGCGAGCTGATGGACGCCGCCGGAGACTGGGTGGTGGTGCTGGACGAGGCGTACTACCAGTACAGCGGCACCGATGGCCGTGACCTGATCCGCGAGTACCCCAACGCCCTGAGCCTGCGGACCTTCTCCAAGGCCTGGGGTCTGGCCGGCCTGCGCGCGGGCTACGCTCTGTCGGGCAGCGAACTCGCGACCAACCTGCAGAAACTGGTGCCGGCCTTCAACCTGAACATCCTGACCCAGGCGGCGCTGGAGGTGGCCCTGGAAAACCCGGGCTACGTGCAGCAGCGGGTGCAGGAGGGCGTTGCCGAGCGCGAACGGATTCTGGCGGCCCTGGCCGATCACCCCACCTGTCAGGCGCTGCCCAGCCGCGCGAACTTCTTCCTGCTGCGCACCCCCGACGCCGAGGTCGCCTACCGCCATCTGGTCGAACACGGGATCGTGACCCGCCGTCAGGACCGGTTGCGGGGGTTGGAGGGCTGCCTGCGCGTGGGCGTGGGCACCCCGGCCGAGAACGACGCCCTGATCGGGGCCATTCAGGCTTTGAAGTAAACGGTGGACCGCTTTGCCGCGCCGCCCGGGTACCCGCTGCGTTCGCAGTCGGTCCGGGACTGCACCGGGTGTGGAGCGTGCTGCGCGGCCCCCGACATTCACGCCCTGCGCAAGCCGCTGGGGGTGCCGTGCCCGAATCTGGATGAAGGATGCCGCTGCCAGATTTATGTTGCCCGCCCCCCGGTCTGCCGCGATTACCAGCCCGACTGGGTGTGCGGCGAGGTGGCTCCTTTGCCCACCCTGCAGGCGCGTACCGCCCGCTTTCTGGAGATCTACGGGCTGACCGGGGAGGCGGGCCGGGACCGGGGGTAAGGGCAGGGCCCTTACAGCACGGCCCATCCCACCGCAGCGCAGGCCAGCACCACGGCCCATGCGGGCAGCCGCCCCGCCGTGAGGGCGGCGTAGGCGAGCACAGCCACAGCCAGGTCGCGCGGTCCGCGGACGCCGCCGGTAAAGACCGGGGTGTACAGCGCCGCGAGCAGCAGGCCCACGACCCCGGCATTCAGCCCGGCCAGGGCGCTGCGGGCACCGGGCCGGGCCGCCAGGACCGCCCAAAACGGCAGGGTGCCGGCCATCAGCAGGGCGCCGGGCAGGAATACACCCAGCGTGGCGATCACCGCGCCCCACAGCGGCGGCATCTGAGTCTGCGCCGCACCCAGAAAGGTGGCGAAGGTGAACAGCGGGCCCGGGACCGCGTTGGCCGCTCCGTAGCCCGCCACAAAGTGTTCGTGCGACACGAGGGCTGGCACGAACCCTGCTTCCAGCAGCGGCAGCACCACATGTCCGCCGCCAAACACCAGGGCTCCGGCGCGGAAGGTGGCGTTCAGCAGCGCCCATACCTCGCTCAGGGGGGCCAGCAGCGGCAACAGCACCAATCCGGCCCCGCAGACCAGGAGCAACGTGGCTCCCACCCGGCGGGAGACCGGCACGGCGGGCAGACCACGCTCTGTGCTCTGCGGGGCCGGCAACAAATGCCAGCCGGCCAGCGCGCAGACGAGCAGCGCCCCCACCTGCGCTCCGGCTCCCGGCAGCACCAGCAGCGCCGCCGCCACGCCCAGGGCCAGGACTGCCCGCCGCCGGTCTGTGACCAGCTGGCCCCACAGCCCCGCGACAGCCTGGGCCACCACCGCCACCGCCGCGACCTTCAGGCCCGCGAGCCAGCCTGCGCCCTCCACCTCTCCCCAGCGTGCCATGCCCAGCGCGAGGGCGAACATCACGGCGGCGCTGGGCAGGGTGAAGCCCACCCACGCCGCGAGCAGCCCCGGCCAGCCGGCTCGAAGCAGGCCCGAGGCCATGCCCACCTGCGAACTCGCCGGGCCGGGCAGGAACTGTGCCACGGCGACCAGCTCGGCATACCCGGCTTCCGTGAACCATCCCCGGCGCACCACCAGCTCCGCGCGGTAATACCCCAGGTGCGCCACCGGACCGCCAAAACTGGTCAGGCCCAGACGCAGAAACACGAGAAAGACTTCCAGGGCAGGCACCAGGGCGGACATGGACCACAGGGTACGGCGCGGGTGGGGGCCCTGCGGTCAAGGAGGGCGGGGCGGGACCGGCAAAAGCCCCGGCGGGGGCCGGGGCCGGGTACACCGCGCTGCGGAGGTGCCCTCAAGCTACAGAGGCGCGGGTTCCAGAGGCGAGGCGCTCAGTCGTCCGCTGCCTGCCCGGCCTTCTTCGGCACCGCCGGATTCTCCACGAACTCGGTGGGATCATACAGATCGAAACCGATCTCCTTCTCATAGTCCTGAATCTTGAGGTGCAGGCGCTTGACGTCGCCCTCGACCATGCCGTAATCAAAGGTGTCGAAGATGGCGGTGGTCTTGAGGTTGTGGCCCTCGAAGTCGGGTACCTCGCGGGTCTTGCGGATGCCCTCTTCCAGAGCCTTGCGGCTCTCGATGCCCAGGTTGCGGAAGGCCACCTGCATCACGTCACGGTTGAAGTCGCGCGGCCCGTAGATGCCGGCGCGGTACACCGTCTCGGCGAACTGCTGCCAGTCGGGAACCAGGGTGGAGGCGGGCATCGAGAACTGGCCGATCACGTTCTTGATGGCCTCCAGCGTGCGCTCGGGGTAGTAGTACAGGTACATCCGCACGCCTTCGAGGAAGAAGTTGTAGTGCGCCGCCTCATCCACCGCGATGGTCTGTGCGACCTTGGCAAGCACCGGATCCGAGAAACCCGCCAGATGGGGCTTGTCGCTCTTGCCCTGGGCGATTTTCATCATGTTCAGGTAGTTGAGTTGTGTGGCCCGCTCCTGAAACACGGTGTACACCAGATTGTGAATGGCGTCGGGAAAGGGCAGTTCCCAGGTCTGGGACTTGAGGCGCTCCTTGTACTCGGCGATCCACTGCGGGCTGCGTTTGCCGCTGAACAGCACCGCGTTTTCCCAGGCGTCGGCGTGCTTTTCCTCCTCGCTGCCCCACCGCAGCTGAAAGTGGCTGCGGCCGTGGCTGCGCCGAACCAGATTCAGCAGGCTGCTCGTAAAGTCCGGCGCGTACTGCTCGACGGCGAAAAAGCCCTGGATCACGGTAACGATCTCGGGGGGCAGGTCGTGGTTCATGTTGCGCCAGTCGAAGCTGCGGTCCGCATTCCAGTTGCGCGTTTCCTGGCTGCGCGCGGTGTACCAGCGGTACAGGCCCAGAAAGCCGCGCTCGATCAGGCGGTCTTTTTCACGCGTGCTCAGCAGGCCCGCCGGGGTCTGGGGACGTTCATTGAGCATGTTGGGGGGCAGAATGTCGGCCATGTGGGTTCCTCCTGATCACGCCCGGCATGCGGGGTGAGCGAAATGCTGCGGGACCGCGCTCCGCTTTGCCTGAACCCTCAGGCGCTGCGGCAGCTCCTGTCGACCTCGGAAATCCCGGTCCGTCGGAACAGGCTGGGGACGGTATCCACCCAGCCTACCCCTCTCCGCTCGGCCCCGGGCTGAAGTGGGACGGAGTTCAAGGAAAAGAAGGGCTTTACCCCCGCGGAAGTGTTCACCCGCCCACACAGGCCACCCGACCTGCAGTGAAGTCCGGGGCGGCCCGCTACACTTCGGGGCATGAGCCTCGTCGGACAGCCCGCCCCGGACTTCACCCTGCCCTCCAGCGCCGGAGAGCCCGTGACGCTCAGCAGCTACCGGGGCAACCAGACGGTGGTGCTCGTCTTCTACCCGCTGGATTTCAGCCCGGTGTGCAGCATGCAACTGCCCGAATACTCCGGGCGGCAGGATGACTTTACCGAGGCGGGGGCGGTGGTGCTGGGCATCAACCGCGACAGCGTGCACGCGCACCGTGCCTGGGCCGCTGAGTACGGCATTGAAGTGCCGCTGCTCTCGGACATGAATCTGAACGTGGCCCGGCAGTACGGGGTCAGCATCGACGACCGCGGCGTCAGCGGACGCGCCATTTTTCTGATCGACCGGAGCGGTGTGGTGCGCTACGAGCATCTGGAGGCCGAGACCGGCCAGTACACCGTGCGTCCCGAGACTGTGCTCGCGAAGATCAGGGAGTTGTAACGCCCTGCGTGGGCAGAACACAGAACAGCGGCCCTGCCCACCTTCGCTACAGCGCGAGCGGATCGACGAGCAGGGCGTTTTCGGCCTCGAAAGCCTCGGCGTAGCGCACGCGGGCCAGCGTGCCCCAGTAGCTCTGGCGGGCGCGGCGGCGCTCGATGATTTCCGGCGTGACCGTCTCTGAGATGGCTTGGCCGGAAAACTGGCTGTCGTGTGCCCGGACCGCAGCTTCCCAGACGTCCTGAACCCCTTCCACATCGACAAGCAGATCCGGGTGAATGTCGGCGTTGCCCTGATACAGCAGCACGCGCATGATCCGGTGGGGCTCGCCGCCCAAGTCGGCCTTGCGGAGCTGCGCCAGATGAATGGCCCGCTTGGCAAGGTGGTACGTGCCGAAATGGTCGGGGTGACGGTCGCGGTGGTGCGGCACGACCAGCACGCGCGGACGCACCAGCCGCAGCGCCGCGCCCAGCGCATGTGCGCCCTCGGGCGTGTCGCTGAGTTCGCCGTCCGGCAGGCCCAGATTGCCGCGCCAGCTCAGGCCCATGATGGCGGCCGCCCGCGCACATTCGTGGACCCGCACGTCGGGCGTGCCCTGCGTGCCGCGCTCGCCACGCGAGAGTTCCAGAATACCCACCGCCCGGCCGGCCTGTGCCAGCCGGATCAGCGTGCCGCCCGCCCCGATCTCGGCGTCGTCCGGGTGGGGAGCCAGACACAGCCAGTCCAGCGGTTCGGGGCGGCCATACACGGTGTGACACTCTGTGGCAACAGGGGGGGTCATGCCGGTCAGCATAAAAGCCGCGCGGCGCCCACTGCCCCGTTTACTGAACCTTGACAGTCCTGGGCAGCGTCCATATACTCGCTAAGCCTTTCAGACATGCTGGGAGGCCAGTGTAGCTCAGTGGTAGAGCAGCTGATTCGTAATCAGCAGGTCGTCGGTTCAAGTCCGACCCCTGGCTCCAGAGAAAGTCCCGCGTAGTGCGGGATTTTTTATTTTTGCGTTCTTGCCCGAATCTGTGTTCTGGGCCGGGCTGTCATTGCTCCGCTGACGGCCTGACACAAAGTATGAGAAAGCGTCCCCGGTAGGGGACACTTTCTGTTTGTGACAACCGAAAATGCCACCGGAG
>NZ_BMOM01000035.1 GCF_014647075.1 Deinococcus aerophilus
TTCCGGTGGACCTGACCTGGAGCTGCTACCAGGGCGGCACGGAGCCGTGCGGCGTGTGCGATTCATGCCGCATCCGCGACCGGGCCCTGATCGAGGCCGGTCATCCCGAACTCGCCACCGCCCACGCGCAGGCCCAGTTGAATCTTCACTGAACGCCGGTGCCGGGTGCATGGACGCCGGCGCAACTCTTGAAGGCGGCGACCAGCGTTGTGGGTCGCCCTTTTTCATTGCCTTTCATTGCCGTCCGTGGAACGGGGTCTGCTGTGGCCCGCCTCTACTCCGCCGGCAGAGTGAAAGAGAACGTCGAGCCCTGACCCGGCGTGCTCTCGACCCCGATCTGACCGCCGTGGCGCTCCACGATCTTCTTGCATACCGCCAGTCCGATGCCCGTTCCTTCGTACTCCTCCTGCCCGTGCAGGCGCTGAAAGATCACGAAGACGCGCTCGAAGTACTGCCGCTCGATGCCGATGCCATTGTCCGAGACCGCAAAGCGCCAGCGCCGGCCTTCCCGCGCGGCCGAGACGTGAATCCGGGGGGCCACACCCTCACGGCGGTACTTCATGCCGTTGGAGATCAGGTTCTGCAGCAGTTGATCCAGTTGCTGCTCATCCCCCAGCACGCGCGGCAGCTCTCCACGGCTGAGGTCGGTGCCGGTGGCCTGGACCTCGTCCTGCAGGCGGCGGGCCACCCGGTCGAAGACCGCCCCGGTGTCGGTCACCGAGAACGCCCGTTGCTGGGTGTGAACGCGGGAGAACATCAGCAGATCGTCCACCAGCCGTTTCATGTGCTCTCCGCCCTCCACGATCTGACGCAGGTACAGCCGCCCCCGGTCGTCCAGAAGCGAACCGTAACGCCGGTCAATCACACCCGCAAAGCTCGTGACCGCCCGGATGGGGGCCTGCAGGTCATGGGAAGCCACGTACGCAAACTGCTCCAGATCCGCGTTGCTGCGGCGCAGTTCCTCGTTGGCATGCCGCAGCGCCCGCTCGGCCTGCCGGCGCTCGGTCACGTCCTTAACCAGGCCGGCCATGCGGGTCACCTCTCCCTGGGCGTCGCGGTTGAAATACCCGTCGTCCTCGACTTCGCGGACGCTGCCGTCCCGCCGCACCACCCGGAAGGCCATGTGAAAATCATCGCCCGACCGGGTCACCCGCGCGATCTCCTGCGCAAAGGCGTCGCGGTCCTCCGGGTGAATCAGACGGTCGGTCCAGTCGGCCAGGGTCCCGGTCAGTTCCTGGGGAGCGTAGCCGGTGATCTGCTCCACCGCTCCGCCGTACAGAATCTGACCTGTGGCCGGATTCCAGTCGTACAGCAGGTGACCGGACCCGCGCACGGCCACCTCGTAGCGCTCGCGCCACTCGCCAACCTCACGCGTGCTGGCCTCCAGATGGGCCAGACCCTCCGCGCGCTCCAGGGCCAGCCCCAGACTGCGCACCACCGACTCCAGCGCCGCCTGATCGGGACGGGTCCAGTGACGTTCGCTTCCGAACAGCACCACCGCAAAGACGCCCCGGGGCGCACCGTTGACGAGCACCGGCAGGGTGGCCGAGGCACCAATGTGCCCCACCATGTCATCCAGATTGTCGGTGCTGCGCGCGTACTGATCCTGGTAATACGGCGCGAGGGTCGTGAAGGGAATCACCAGGTTGTTCGTCGTGTCGTACGGCAGCCCCGCGTCCACGGCGGCCTGCAGCGCCTCACTGCGCAGTTCCCCGGTCTGGGCCCGCAGGATCCACTCCTCACCCCGCCGCTCAAAGTACAGCGCGTAGCCTGCGGGCAGCAGGGACAGAACCACCTGCTGGGCCCGCTTGATCAGAACGTAGGGTTCGTCGTGCAGGGTCAGGTCCCGCGTGAGGTCCGCAAAGCCTTCCAGCGCCCGGGTCCGCGCGTCGAGTTCTGCGTTCTGCAGTTCCAGGCGCTGGGTCTGTACCGCGCGCTCCAGGGCCAGGGTCAGGCCACGCCCGACGGCGCGCACGAAGGCCTGATCGCTTTCACTCCAGTGCTGAAGTCCGCGCACGCCGAGACACAGAATGCCGCCCACCTCGCCGTCCACCAGCAGCGGCAGGGTGGCGCCGGCACCGTCGGGCCCGGTGTGCGGTTCCTGCCGGACGTCCACGGCGTCGACGAACATGGGCTGACGGGTGGCGAGCACCCCGGCGATCATGGGGGTGACGTCAGAAAAACCCGCGGAGAGCTCGGTCATGTTCTGGTCACTCACGTCCTCGCTCCGGGCCTGCAACGACCAGCGCCCGTGTTCGCGGGTGTAGAACCCGGCACTTCCGCTGGGAAAGCGGCCGCGCAGCACCTCGAAGGCCTGCTGTGCCAGCCCGGGCAGGTCCGTCTGACGGCCCACCGCCTCGGAATAGGCGACGAATGCCGCCTGGGCACGGGCGCTCGCCTCGATCTGCAGAGTGTGGGCCGTGAGCTGCGCTGCAGTCTCGGCGCGTTCCAGGGCCAGCGTCAGGCTGCGGCCTACCGCGCGGAACACGCTGCGTTCGCGTTCGGTCCAGCCGTGGCGCTGCGTGAGCCCCAGGGTCAGCAGGCCGTGAGGCCGGCCGCTCCGCATAAACGGATACATCGCGCCCGCGCGGTACATGCCGGTGTCCTGCACTCCTTCCCGCTCGGCGTCCCAGTGCTCGAAAAACACCGCCTGCCCCTGCGCAAAGGGTTGCTGAAAGCTCGGCAGGTCACCAGGAAAGCCGTCGCACGCCGCCTGCACGACCACTGGGTCCATGTCGGCCGCAACCACCCGGGCCCGCCACAACCCATCCTCGAGTTCGTAATACACCGGATGAACCTCGCCCAGCACAGACTGCAGGACGTCGCGGGCGTGCTCGGCGAGCAGCTGCGGATCGGTTCCGGTGCTTGCCACCTCGGTGAAGCGGGCAAAGGCTGCGAGGGCCGCGCGTTCCGCCTCCAGCGCCTGGGTCCGCGCGTCCGCGACCACCGACTGACCCGTCTCCAGATCGGCGGCCCCACGCGCCATGGCCAGGGCGCTCTGGGCCATGACGGTTCGCAGGAAACGGCCCTCCTCCGCCGTGAGCAGATGGGGGCGCTGAAAGTCGAGAACCACCGCTCCCAGAGGCTGGGTCCCCGCGACCAGCGGCAGCACCGCGGTGCAGACGGTCCGGCCTGTACAGGCACGCAGATCCAGTGCTTCCCCTTCAACCCGCGCGTCTCCGCAACCCAGAAACAGCGTTTCGCGGCGCTCCAGGGCGTGTGTGGCCGCGCTGCAGACCTCCGCGGCGGCGCCCTCCTGGCCGGGCCAGGACGTCCAGGTGTCTGTTCCCGCGTCCCAGCAGGCGGCCAGCGTGAGGTGTTCGCCGCGCTCGTCGCTCAGCAGAACCGTGCCAACCACCGCGTCCAGCGCCTTGGTGACCGTGGTGAGTACCACACGCAGCACCTGATCCTGGGTGCTGGCGGATACCAGGGTCTCGCTGAGCGTCAGCAGGTGCTCACTCAGCGAGGGAAGCGACGTGGTCGGGCTGGACATGTCGTCAACATACTGCCTGCTGCGCCCGGGTAAGCGGGAACAGGAGACCAGCGGTCACGTTACTCCGGACTGCGCCGCCGAACATCCTCCGGGCCCCGGGACCGCTGCGGCCAGGAAAGCTGTGTCCGGGCTCAGCGCTGTCCCAGGCGCCATTTGAGTTCACGAGCAAATTCATCCTTTTTCATCTTGGCGACCGCCGTGACCGAGTCCTCCAGCAGGGCAACCACATCCAGCTCTCCGTCAATCACTGCCTGACGGAACAGGTCCAGGTCTGCGATGTCCAGCAGACGTCGGTAGTGGAAGCCCAGGCGGCTGACCGCCTTGTCGGCCATCTGTTCGGGCGTCAGCCCCTGGAACTCGTCGGCGAGGCTGGGCATGGCCAGCAGCGGCTCCATACGCCCCGCCTTGGCCCGAGGGGAGGTCAAGGCCGGAGCAGAGACGGCAGGCCCGCCAGTGGGCTTCTGGGTGCCCGCAAAGGGGTATTCGTCGGGGTGGGTGATCAGGTGCATCAGCGCCGCCGCCTTGGATTTCTTGACCACGAGTACCGCATCACGAACGAGCAGGTCAAAGCGGTCCATGCACTCGATCAGAAAGGTTCGCCCGTGTTCGCGCACCAGTTTGCGTGCCACGCCGTCTGCCACCCCATAGCCGCGGAAGCGCCGGGCAAGCACCGCGTCCATCGGGGTGAACTCGCGCACAAATTCATAACGGATCATCTGTTCCTTGCCGCGGCCGGTCAGGGTGACCGAACGCAGGTAGCCCCGTTTGACGAGTTCGTCGTGTGGGGAGGACAGCGCCCGGCGGATGTTGCCGGGAATGGTGCTGGGAATCTTGCACTGGTCCGCCCAGCCGATCAGGCTGACCTCCAGGGCGTCCAGCGGCTGTTCGGGGTTCTGTGGATCAAAGCGCGCGCCATCCAGGATGCGGTACAGCGCCCGCGTTCTGGGCCTGGACAGCGAGAGCATGAACTCGGTGTCCAGCGGCTTGACATATCCGCTGCGGATGCTGGCCACGATGGCGTCGGCCAGGCGACCGGAAATCATGGTCCGTTCGTCGAAAGCCCCGGTGCGGTCTCCACTGCTGAAATCAAGCGACTCGATGAAGTGAAATTTGGCGTGGGTCCAGCGGCCCTTGGGGTGATCGCGCCACCCACCGCTGACGCTGTAGGACGAGGTGTGCAGACGTTCCAGGCAGGTGCGCAAGATGGCGTGGTACTTGCCGGTGTTGTGCCAGCCGCACAGCTTGAGCAGGGTGGTGGCACTCACCGTGAAGCGGCCGTCCTCGGGCTCGCCCACCTCCATGTACAGGTTGATCAGGGCAGCCGTTACATCGCTGTCCAGGCCGTGTGGAACAGCGTATTTTGGCAACGCCTCACATTTGACCCGCACCACCCGGCCCTGGGACTCGAAGGTGACGTCCCATTCGTTGGTGTCGGCCTGGTCGACGGCGGAAATCAGGTTGAGGCGTGACAGATTCAGCTCGTCAAACCTGCTGGGTTTTGCGGTCACTCGTCCCCCTTGATTGATGAATTTTACCTTCTTTTGAAAGAAAAGATTTGAATAAAAAGATTGATGACATCATCAAGGGTTTTTCAAATTGTCCGTGCTGGACAGAGGAAGCGGGCCGAATCGCTCAGGTGTGTCGTACAGAATCGCTCAGGTGTGTCGTCCATACGACGGGGCAATCGCTCAGGTGTGTCGTTCCTGGTCGCGGGGACCGCTCAGGTGTGTCGTCGGGGACCGCTCAGGTATGTCGTCGGCAATCGCTCAGGTGTGTCGTCGGGGATGACCTCAATCGCTTGAGTATGTCGTCGGGCGATACAGCCCAATCGCTCAGGTGTGTCGTCGGGAAAATCGATCAATCACTCAGGTGTGTCGTCGGAGCTGCCCTCCAATCGCTCAGGTGTGTCGTCGGGCAGCGCAGCCCAATCGCTCAGGTGTGTCGTTGGTCCTGGCCCCAGGGTGGCATGGGGCCAGTGAAATCCCCGGTTAATCGAATGAGCGGCCTACTCTAGAGGATGATCAATCGCTCAGGTGTGTCGTTGACGGCTTCGCAGCATGGACAAGGTCTCAACTGCCCGGTCTGCAGTTGGCCATGTAGAGTCGGAGACACCCTGGAAGAAATGTCCGGAAGCTTTGCAGGCGGCGGATTCGCAGCAGTTGCGCCGTCTGCGGGATGCGTAACGCTGTGGGTCGCATCCACCGTGAAGTTCTGCCTTTTCACCGTGCCACTCCCCAAGGCCTTGCCAATCAGGTTCTGTCGGTTCTGCTGTATCTGGCTGGAAATCCTCGCGTGGCAGAGCGGGGTAAAGCTCATCTCTGACCACCATTCTGCAGATATTTACGGGGGAGTTCTGAGGTCTGTTGGAGGGCTTGGCATTGTCCAGGGTCGGGAAGTTGTAAATCTTTAAACTTTTTCATACCGTAGGGATCATGGCCCCGGCACGTCGGTCTCACCTGTACAGCGGCACCGAGATCCGGGCCGGACTGACGACCGCGCTGGGCCAAGTCACCGCTGGGGATCACGTCCTGATCACCCACCACGGCAAGCCCGTGGCCGCACTGATTGGCCTGGAGGCTTACCAGCACCTCACCGCCGTGGGTCCCCCGGCATCACAGGAGACCGTCATGCAAGTCATCAGCGTCTACAACCAGGCCGGGGGTGCAGGGAAAACCACCATCACCATGAACCTCGGGTACGCCCTCAAGGAGCGCGGTTACCGGGTGTTGCTTATCGACATGGACCCTCAGGCGTCCCTGACCCGCTGGCTGGGGCTGCTCACCCCGGGTGCTGCCCAGGCCAGCCCACCCGCCGAGAAGCTCAGCCGCACGGCCTTTCACGTCCTGAGCGACCCCGATGAGGAGCTGCCCGAACCGCTTCACGCCTTTGGCCTGGACGTGATTCCGGCCAACAGCAAGCTCAGTGCGGGCGACAGCCTGCTTTACAGCGAGCGGGAACGGTTGACGTACCTGCGCCGGGCCATCCGTGCCCAGGGGGGCTACGATTTCGTGCTGCTCGACGGTCCGCCTGGGCGCAGCGCGCTGGCGCTGGCAGCGGTGGCCGCGTCGGATCAGCTGATCATCCCGATCAACGTGTCCAAGAGCATGGACAACCTCGGGAATGTGGGCGAGTTCCTGCGCGAGGCCCGGACCTTCTCGCCGGACCTGAATGTGCTGGCCCTGACCATGCATTCCTTCATGGCCAATACCCGGCATCACCAAGACATGCTCAGAACCGTCACCGAACAGCTCAGCGCCATTGCGCCCGCGACCACGCCGATCACCCACAAGTCCACGCTGTACAACGACGCCGCCCTGTACCAGCAACCGGTGGCCGTCTACGCTCCCCAGAAGAGTCCCAGAAAGGAATTCGACACGCTTGCCGGGGAAGTGCTGGGCCTGCTGAACATGCCTGAGTCGCTGGAGGTCTCCCGGTGAGTGCAAAACGCGCGGCCCCTCCGAGTCTGTCCTTCGATGTCGTCGATTTTGTGTCCGGGGTGCGGGGGCCCACCGTGATGAGCCTGCGGACCGACGCCATCAGCGTGCTGGAGCATGCCAATCCGCGCGGACGTGTCAGCGGCGAGGACGCCTTTGACGCGGCGTCCCTGCGCGCTCTGGGCGAGAGCATGCGCGACCACGGTCAGCTCTCCCCCATTCTGGTTCGCAAAGGAGAACACGACGGGCAGTGGACCCTGATTGCCGGAGAACGCCGCTACCGCGCCGCGCGGCTGATCGGTCTACCGACCCTGCTCGCCATGCCCAGCGAACACCTGGATCATGAGCGGGCCGCACTGATCGAGAACCTGCAGCGGCAGAACCTGAATGTCGTGGATGAAACCTTTGCCATTCTGCGTCAGCTGGCGCTGGACAGCGGGCTGGATCCGAACGCGCTGCCGGGTGCGCTGCGGGCAGCGGTGCGCGGCGAGGACCCCCACCACCTGACCACCTTCATGACGTCGTACGGCGTAACCAATCTGGCGAGCTGGGCACGCCACCGGCTGAACATTCTGCGGTTGACCGGAGAGGAGCGGCGTGTCATTCAGCAGGGCCTGCTGCCGTGGCGCACCGTACTGGAACTGACCCGCTTCGGCACACACCCGCAGAGGGAGCCCCTGCTGGCACAGGCCGTCACGGATGGGTTCTCCTTCGCGGTCATGCGCGAGCGGGTCAATGCCCTGTTGCGGCCCGTGACTGCCCCGGAAGGTCTGGCGGCGCTGTGGCGGGAGGTTACGCCCCGTTCGCTCGATGCCCTTGCCGGAGAAAAGCGCGCCCGCGCCGAAACCCTGTTGAAGGAACTGAGGGCGCTGCTGGACTGAGGACACGTGTCCTCAGCCCGTTTCGGTGAATTTTGGCCGGGGATGTTCGGGGAAGTGCTCCTATGGTGCAGCGCTGGGGTTTCGGAAACTGCCATCCGGCTATGTCCGCTGTGCTCGTTTCACTCGGAAAATTCACCCGGATCAGGCGGCGGGCAAGCATCTCCTTATCTCTTCTGCTGGTGCCCGCGCATTACTTACTGCGCGGTGTATCCACCGTCCACCACGACCTCGGACCCGGTCATGAAGGAGGCGTCGTCGGAGGCTAGGAAGGCGATCACGGCGGCGACTTCCTCGCTGCGGCCCAGGCGGCCGACCGGGTGCAGGGCCGCAAGCCCGGCCAGCAGCTGATCGTGCTGCCCCGACCGAGCGGCGTAGTCCTGCACCAGCGGCGTGTCGATGAAACCCGGATGCACCGAATTGACACGAATGCCCAGCGTCGCCACCTGAAGGGCGGTGGCCTTGGTCAGCAGCCGCACCGCTCCCTTGCTGGCATGGTAGGCCGCCGAATCCGCCGATCCGACCAGTCCATAAATGCTGGAGATATTCACAATTGCGCCGCTGCCGGTCACCTTCATGCGGCGCAGGGCCTCCCGGGTACACAGAAACACCCCATCAAGATTCACGGCCAGCAGCGCGCGCCAGTCGACCAGAGCAATTTCCTCGACAGGACCGGACGGTCCACCCGTGCCCGCATTGTTCACCAGCACGTCAATGCGTCCGTGGTGCTCCTCGATCTGCGCAAACACGTCTTGCACGGCTGCCTCATCCGACACGTCGCAGGCGTAGGCCTCGGCAAATCCACCCGCTCCCATAAGGTGATCTGCGGTTGCCTGCGCTTCCTCGTATTTCAGATCCAGGATCATGACCGCTCCACCCTCCGCCGCCAGCCGGTGCGCGGTGGCTTCACCGATGCCCTTGGCACCTCCGGTGACGACGCAAACCTTGTCCTTGAAACGGGTCATATGCATCCTCCTGCTCCGTCTGGAGCGGTTGAAACCGCACGATGTGTGTCTTGAGGCGTCAGGACTCCTGGCCCGCGCACGGTGCGGATTGCGTTCGCACCTGTGCAGCCCCATCACAGACGCGGCCGATGCCATGTAAGCGTCCTGCCGCAACCGAAGGTGGGCACGGTGCGGCGCAGAGCATGCTTCCGACTGAAAACAGCATTCAGTCCAGCAGGATTGTGCGTGGGGACCGGGCCAGTCATTTCTCAGGGTAGGTCAGTTGAATTACCAGGGCGTTACCGCTGGACATCCACGGCGCTGCAGGTGTTGGCCCAGCAGCGCTGTACGCACAGACCCCCTGCGGTGAGGACTTCGCGCGCGTGGCTGGCATTTGTGTACAGCGTCAGGGTTCTACATGAGCAAGGTGCTCGGCGTTACCAGTTTGACCGGATCGTGCCCGATTACAGGTCGTTCTGGTCAAAGGACGGCAGACAGACCCTGCGCGGGCAATGCATGGTTCTACCGGCGCTGGGCATTTTGGGTAGAGCTGCGCAGGCCGGATAAACTGCCCTCCGCTGTCGGACGGACTCCGTCCATCAGGAATACGGAACAGGCCACCCGGGTTGCTGCCGGGTGGCCTGTTCCGTTGCAGATTTTCGAGGTCAGTCGGCGACGTCTACATCGTTCAGCACCGTGACCTGTGGGGACTCGCTGAACCAGTCGCCCGCCTTAGCCCGGTAGGCCTGATAGTGGGCGCTGGCCCGGTGGGCCTCCACGGCTTTCATATCGCGGTAGCGTTCCTGCACATGAAAGCGCAGTACGCCGTCTTTTTCCTCGCGCAGCAGGTCGTAGCGGAGGTTGCCCTCCTCCTGGCGGCTGTGCACAACCATCTGACGCATCTCCTGCTCAACCTGCGCGGCGAACTCGGGTCTGGGCACGATGATGGCATGCACGTTGACGTGCGCGGTGTCGCTGCTCATGCGTCGGCCGCCACAGGGTTCTCCTGAAGGGCACCCAGGAAGACCGTGACGAACTCCTCGTCGCTCATGGGGTTCTGGCCGGTGATCAGTTCACGGTCCTGCACGACGTTGCTGCTCCACTTCTCGCCGTTCTGAACGGTCATTCCTGCGGCGCTCAGGGCGTCGGCCGGGTAGTACAGCATGGGCGCCTCAAAGCCGCTCTCGGCGTCCCGTTCCTCGGGTGTGCTGAACACGGTGGCCCGGTAGCCGGTGTACAGGAATCCCCGGGCATCCGGTGTCTCGCCATTCTGCAAGGCGTCCTGGTAGGCGGCGGCATCTTCCTGGGCTGCCAGCAGCGCGACCGGGGCGTGACAGATCAGCGCGGTGGGCAGGGCGCGGTCATGGAAATGTGCCAGCACGCGGCGCAGGTCGGGATCGCGCATCAGTTCGATCATGGGCGCGTGCCCGCCGGGCAGAAACACGGCCGCATACCCCTCCAGATCCGCGGCCACGTCAGACAGCTTCTGGATGGAACCGCTCAGAATGTCGTCCACAAAAGCCTTGATCTGCGTGTACTCGGTCTCATCCTTGAAGAAGCTGGCAGCGTCACTGGCCTGATCCAGGGGGGGCCGGTTGCCGCGCGGCGTGGCCACGGTGAGGTCATACCCTTCCTGTACCAGGCGGTGGGCCGGCACCCCGAACTCGTTGAGATAGAAGCCGGTGGCGTGCGTCTGGCCGCCTTGCAGGGGAAGGGCGGATTCGCTGGACATCACGACGAGAATCTTCTTGGTCATACCACCCACCATAGGGACCGCACACGAGGTGATGTGTACGGTCAATCACTTTAATAAATAAAGCTGCTGCAGACGAAGTGCAGATGCTGACCTCTGCGGGGCTTGGAGCAGCCGTCTCTGCAGCAGACGTCGGTACCGCGAAACCTCCGGGTATGGCCATCATCCCAGAACGACGTCTGAGCGACGGACCCGCGCGGCCGGCTGTATCGAGCCTGCAGCCCAGCTCCTCACTGCAGCTTCAGGCCTCCTGCAGGGCAGGCAGGGTGAAGTGGAACGTGCTGCCCTGTCCGGGCTCCGACTCCGCCCAGACCCGGCCGCCGTGGTGCTCCAGAATCTTGCGGACGATCGCCAGACCCATTCCGGTGCCCTCAAACTGGTCGCGCACGTGGAGCCGCTGGAAGATCTGAAACACCCGCTCGGCGTACTGGGCCTCGAACCCGATGCCGTTGTCCCGGACGGTGATGTGCCAGATGCCTCCCTCGCGGGCGGCCTCCAGATGAATCTCCGGCACCACACCCTCACGGCGGAACTTGATGGCGTTGCCGATGAGGTTCTGGAACAGCTGGGTGAGTTCAGACAGGTTGCCGGTCACTGCGGGCAGAGGACCGTGCCGCACCACCGCCCCGCTGTGCTCTACCGCCGCGTGCAGCCGTTCCAGCGCCTCCTGCAGGGGGTCGGCCAGTGGAAGGACGCTGTGGGGTTCCTGCACGGCGTTCAGCCGCGAGAACACCAGCAGGTCGTCGATCAGGACTTTCATGCGCTCCGCGCCGCGGGCCACCAGACTCAGGTAGTTGCGGCCCCGCTCGTCCAGCTTCTCCCCGTAGCGGCGCTCGATCAGCTCGGAGAAGCTGGAGATGGTGCGCAGCGGCTCCTGAAGGTCGTGTGACGCCACGTACGCGAATTTCTCCAGTTCCGCATTGCTGCGTTCCAGTTCCCGCGTGCGGTCCTTGAGCGCCTGGGCGCTCTCGGCGCCTTCCAGGGCCAGCCCCAGACTGCGGACCACGGTTTCCAGCACCGCCCGGTCCATCGCCGTCCAGTGCCGCTTCACGAACAGGGCCACGCCGATCAGGCCGTGCAACTGGCCATTGACCATAACGGGCAGCATGGCGGCGGCGCGTACGTGTGCCACCACGTCCGGGCTCGTGTCGGCTCCCTGCGTGTACAGGTCCTCGAACACGGCCTGCTGCGTCTGCCAGGCCCGGTCGAGGGTGGCGGCCTGTCCCTGCACCAGTCCGGCGTCCACCACCTGCTGCAGTCCTGGATGACCCAGCGGCCCCACCTGCGACCGGCTGACCCAGCGGCCCGCCTCGGGCTGCCAGTACAGCGTGTATCCCTCGGGCATCAGGGACATCAGGATCTCCTGCGCACGCCGGACCAGTGCGAGGGGGTCGGTGGCGATGTTCAGGTTCCGCGTCAACAGGGCAAACGCTTCCAGGGCCCTGGAGCGGGCCTCCAGAGCGTCGCGCTGGGCCTCGATGTGGGTGGTCTGTGCGGCGCGTTCCAGGGTCAGGGTAAAGCCGCGCCCCACGGCGCTGAACAGCGCCTTGTCCCGCGCATGCCACCGCGGCGTCGTGGTGCGTCCGATCGACAGGATGCCCCGGACCGTGCCGTCGGCCACCAGAGGGTAAGCTCCCACCGCCGAATACATCTCGGTTCCTTCGACACGTTCACGGTCCGCATCCCAGGCGTCAATGAAGACCGCGCTGCGCGAGCGCAGGGTCTGCGCGATGGCGGGCGTGTCGGCCGGCAGGCCCTCCTGCAGAGCGGCGAGCACCTCCCCGGTGAGGTCGTCGGTCCATGCCCGCAACTTCCAGACCTCGCCGTCGGGGGCGTAGTACCCGATCGTGTCGTCGGGGAACCTCGTGCGCAGCACGGTAATGGCCTGCTGGGCCAGGGCCAGGACGTCCGTCTCGGTGCCCACCGCCTCGGTGAAGGCGGCAAAGGCGTCCAGAGACCCCGCCTGCGCCTCGAGTTCCTGGGTCCGTTCCTGTACGCGCCGCTCCAGCTGGGCGTGGCTGTCTTGCAACTGTCCGTACAGCCGGGCATTGTCGAGCGCCACGGCGGTCTGCGCGGCGAGCCCCACCACCAGCTGCTCGGCACGCTCGCTGAACACGCCCGGCTGCGCGTGCCCGAAGAACAGCCCCCCCAGCACTTCGCCCGAGCGGGAGATGACCGGCACGGCGAGGTAACTGCGGACCGGGAGGTGTCCGCTGGGCATGCCCCGGTAGGGGGAATTTTGTCCGTAACGGGGGTCCAGGGTGATGTCCGCCACCCGGACCACTCCTTCCCCGGCGAATGTCGGCCCGAAAACCTTGGTGTTCCGCGGCATGGGAAAGGCGGAGAACGCCTCACGGGGCACCCCGGACAGGGCATACAGGGTGTAGGTTTCCTGTTGCTCGTTCACGAGGTTGTAGAAGAATGCCCCGAACTGGGCGCTGCTCAGCTCGACCCCGGCGTCGGTGACGGCCTGCACGAGCTTGTTCAGGTCGAGTTCTGCGGACACCAGCTGGTTGACCCGGTTGAGCGTGCTCAGAAGCTCCGCCTGTGTCCGCAGGGCTTCTTCGGTCTGCCGATGGTCCTCGCGTGCCTGGCCCTCTGCGCGCCGCAGATGGTCGCGTTCAAACGCCACCTGCGCCAGCCGGATGGCGACGCTGAGCAGCCGCTCCTCGTCCGGGGTCGGGGGGCGCGGGACCTGCGCGTACAGCCCGAAGACACCCAGCACCTCGCCCCCGGGACCAGGAATGGGCACGGCCCAGCAGGCGTGCAGCCCGTGCGTCTGCGCCAGCGCGTGTTCCGGGGACCCCCGGGGGACAGCGCTGGGATCGGTGACATGGACCGGCCCCCGCAGGAACGCCGCCGCCGCGCAGCAACCGGCCTCCAGCCCCGGCCGTGTTCCGTTGACGGCGTTCGTGTACTCCGCAGGCAGGCCGGGCGCAGCGACCACGAACAGCTGATCCACCCCGGGGTCGTGCTGGAGGACGCTGCACAGCAGGCCGTCGGTTCGCTCCGTGACAAACACAGCGAGCTGGCCCAGTACCTCGGGCAGGGGCGTCCCGGTGGCAATCTGTTCGAGCAGCAAGGACTGTCCGGCAACCAGCTTTTCCTGGTGGCGGCGGTGCGTGATGTCACGCGAAATGGCCAGCAGGCGGTGCACCTCGCCGCTGCGGGCGCGGACCGGACTGACGGTGACCTCCCAGTACCGCAGCGTTCCCTTGAAGGTTCGTGCCGGACCCTCAAAAACGTGGGTGTGGCCGGCACGCGCGGCTTCAATCGCCCGCTCCACCTGCGGCCGCAGGTCACCCTCCCAGAAGGCGGGCCAGAACGCCAGCCGGCAGGCATTGAAGTCATCGAGTTCCATCGCGCGCATCCCGCCGACGTTCATGCTCAGGACCCGCGCGTCGAGATCGAGGATCTTGATGCAGTCGCCGCTCGCGTCAATGATGTGCTGAAGTTGCGTTCGGTCTTCTTGACCTGCCTGGCCGTGGGAAGCATGGATGTCCACCCCGGCGAGCATCCAGCCGTGGTGGAGGCCTTTTTCAAACAGGGCCTGAGGGGTGACCTGGAACCACCGGAACTCGCCGTCGTGTCGGCGCAGGCGCATCTCCCGTGGATGGCCGGTGGCCCCGGGCTCCAGGGCGCTGCGGTCATCGGGGTGAACCGCCGCGCTCAGGTGTCCGGCCCGCAGGTCGTCCAGGGTGAGCCCGAGATACTCCTGCAGGGCCGCGTTGGCAGCCACAACATGTCCTTGAAGGCCGATGGTCCAGGTGGGGTGGGGGTGGGTGACGTGGACGCCTGACAGAGACGCCAGCGCATGCGCGTCCACTCCGTCTTGAGAAGTTGACACCCACGGATTGTAAGGGAGAATACGTCGGTTGGGCCCGGGGCAGCAGACGCGGGTGGGAACGGCACCAAAGGGGAAGCTCGGCCTTTAAAGGCAGCACCTCCAGGAAAGGGCACGGACAGACAGATGAACGGCCATGTGGGGTTCGTGGCCTACCTGCTCGTTGCCTGAGCGGGAAATCAGGTTGCCTGAGGAACGTTCGCTTGGGGCGTCACCGGGCGGCGGGGTGGACCGCGCAGGGTCAGCCACAGCGCTCCGAGGCTCAGCAGAAGCGCGGCCAGGCTCGTCAGGGCCCCCAGCACAGGAATCTGCAGGACAAGGGCGAGCAGCAGCGCGCCGACGAGCACCGAGATCACCGGGGCTACGGTTCCCCGAGGCCGCAGGAGATGCGTGGCCCAGGTGCCGAGCAGGTACGCCACGAACCCCTGTGCGCCCAGCGTCGCCAGCCACGCGATCAATGCGGCGCTGCTCAGCAGCGCGGGCAGCCCGATAAGGGCCAGCGGCAGGCCGAGCCCCCCGAGGCTCAGCAGCATGAGCGCGCCCGCGAGCAGGCCGAGCGCAAGTCCGCCCAGCACGGTTAGGACGGGCAGGCCCACGACGGCCAGGGTGCCGTAGCCGAGGCTGGCGGCGGGCGCGCTTCGCAAGCTGTTCCAGAGGCCGGGCAGCCTCGGGCGGGCCAGCCACAGCAGCAGCAGGCCTGCCAGCGCGACGCCGACGAAGGTACTCAGGAAAGTGTTTAAGAAGGCGGCGAAGGAGCTGGGCCGGGGCTGAACGTTCACGCCCGTGACCGGGGCGTACGTGACCTGTCCGCCCACCACCCCGGCGGGCAGAGCCGCCTGACCGGAGTCCGAGCGCTGGAGGGTCAGGTCCCCTGCGATTCGCCCGCCCGGGGTAAACCGCAGGCCAGGACTCCCCGGAGCCGCCCAGGTTCGGGTCGGAACGGCGGTGTCCCCGACGGCCATCTTCGCGTTCCCGCCGATCACGCCCCCGACCTCGATGCCGTTGGCCCCCACATAGGCGTTGCGGGTGATCTGTCCTCCCAGTCGGGCCTGGGAACTGCCCACGGCCACGTCGCGCCCGATGACGGCCCCAGGAGCCACCACGAGCTCTGAACCGGCGGCCAGCAGATCGCGCCCGATGTCTGCACCGCTCTGGACCCGGATCAGGGAACCGGCCAAGCGGGCCGTCTGGGAGACCTTGCCCCCAAGAATCAGCGTTTCGCCCGCCGCCCAGAGGTTGCCGCGCACCTCGCCGTTGATGGTCACCGTGCGGCCCGCCACGAGCAGGTCGCCGTTGACGGTGCCGTCGATCTGCACGTCGTCGCCGGCAACATACAGATCGTCCTGAATCACCTCGGACCGGGCCACGACAACGCGGTCGCCGCTCCGCCAGTCGATGGCCGAGGTCGTGCCGCCGAGCGTCAGGGCGATGAGCAGGCTGCTGGAACGGGTGAAGGAGCGGGTTCGGTGGGTCATGGTGAACCTCCTGGGCGGCCCGGCGCTGCCCCGCTGCATGAACGGGGCGCATATGCCATGAGGGCTGCCCATATCCTTAAGACTGACCCGGCCCCATTGCCAGAGCATTACGGCTGGGTTCAGCCGGACCGCCGGACTGGCGGACGTGCCCAAGATCAGGGCGGACAACAGCGGGTGAAGTCGCCGTTCCAGTGAAGGGGTGTGGGTCTGCCTGGAGGGTGGGGCAGATCGGGCAGACAACCCGCTGCGGATGCTGAGGCCGAGACAGTGGACCGTGGAGCGGTTCTGCGGGTGGAAGGGATTCCGCAACACCAGCCCTGCATGCCGGTCGGATTCCGTGTTCAGTCCATATGTCGGCTGCCCTCCAACAACTGCAGGCCCCTTTCTTCCGGATGCCCCGGTCTTCATGAGGTGCCGGGTGACCTCTGACAGAACTCTTTCTGAGGCCCAGTCCGCCCGGTTTTAGACACTGGTCAGACACGGAAAATCCGATTGTCTTTTCCCTCACACGTGTGTAAGGTGGACCGCATCAGCACGGATCCCTGGGACCCCGGCTGGTAGAGGCGATGACGCGCGGTCCTGTATGCGGGCACCTGGGACGCGCCGAGCCAGTGGTGCGACCGACTATCCGTCACGCTGCGACCCTGGTTGCAGCCATCCCTTCTTGTCCTGCCCATAAGGCAGCGGTAGCCCACCGGGCGCCGTGGAGGACTCGTGACCACATACATTCGCCATGTTCCGGCCTTGAGCCTTGGTTTTTCCGCACACCTTCACAATGAGAACTGCCATGCCGGCCTCTGCGTGCTGCGCAAGCTGCCTGCTTTCCTGGTCAAGGAAGCGGTCTGATGCGCGGCCCAGGATGGATGGTGCTGATCGCCGGTTCCCTGCTGCTCGGTGCCTGCACTTCCCTGCCCACCCCCGCCGAGGCGCCGCAGACGGCCCCGGCCCTGATGGCGCAGTCGGCAAAGTCCGAACCGACGTCCGGCGCCTCGGCGCTGCTCGTCGACCACGCCCGGTTCACGGGCACGGGCGCCAAATGGTGGGCCGAGGGTGCCAAGTGGTGGGCGGAAGGCGCGAAATGGTGGGCCGAGGGCGCCAAGTGGTGGGCCGAAGGGGCAAAATGGTGGGCCGAGGGCGTCTTCGGGCCGATGCCGGCCAACTCGGAGATTCTGCGCGCCGTACGTGTGGATGTGGCCCAGACCCGCGCTCCACGGATGGGGCAGGGTGTGGTCATCGCGGTGCTCGATTCCGGGGTGGACGCCGCACACCCCATGCTGCGCGGGGCGCTGCTGCCCGGCCGCGACTTCGTGGACAACGACCTGGATCCCGCTGAGGAAGGCACCGACGCGGACGTCGCCTATGGCCACGGCACGGCGGTGGCTGGCCTGCTGCGTCAGGTGGCCCCGGGGGCCATGATTCTGCCGCTGCGGGTGCTGGGCTCCGACGGTTCGGGCAAGGCGAGCAGCGTCGCGGACGCCATCCGTTTTGCGGTTGACCAGGGCGTGCAGGTGATTCATCTCAGCATCGCTGCCCCGGTGGCGAGCGAGGGCGTGCGCGCGGCCCTGCAACTCGCCGCGTCCAGGGGGGTGCTGATCGTGGCGGCCTGTGGCAACGACGGAAGCAACCGTCCTGAGGCGCCGGCCAATGCGCTGGACGGCAAGAACCCGCTGGGGCGCTCCGGCGTGTCGGTCAGCGCCGTTCAGACCGACGGCCGTTTTCCAGAGTGGAGCACTCGGGGCGGAGAGGTCCTGGCTCCGGGCGTCGCCGTGCAGAGTGCGTACCCCGGGGGCCGGACGGTCTCGGCCAGCGGCTCCTCCTTCGCCGGACCGCTGGTGACCGGCGCCCTGGCCCTGGCCCTGGCGGAGGGCCAAGACGCCGCCACGCTGGCCGCCCGGCTGAGTTCGGGCAAGTTGCTGGACGCCGCACAGCTGCTTCAGTGACCGGTACGCAGCGTGTCCGGGGGACCCGGAGGGTCGGCCCGCGGCATGACTGACTCCACCCTGCCGCTCGAGGCCCTGCTCGATCAGGCGCGTGAGTTGCGCGAACGCGACGACTCACGCGCCGCCCTGCTGTTCGAGCAGGTGGTGGCGGGGGCCCGGGCGCAGGGCGCCCATCCGCTGCTGGCGGACGCCCTCAACGCCCTGGCCGGCCTGGAGCACGAACGCGGCGACAGCCAGGGTGCCCTGGCCCATCTCAACGAGGCGCTCTCGATTCGCCGGGCCCTGGACGATCAGGGGGGCTGCGCGGCGGTGCTGTGCAACATCGGCGCCGTCCAGCTGGACCTGGGGAGCTTCAATCTGGCGCTCAGCCATCTGCTGCAGGCCGACCACGCGGCGCAGCAGGCCAGTCCCGCGCGCGCCGCGGTGGTCGCCGCCAACCTGGCCAAGTCCTACGACGCCCTGAACCTGCCGGCGCAGGCCAGCGCCCAGTACACCCGGGCGCTGACGTTTGCGCGCTCGGCCGGACAGCCGTTCGGCGAGGCCACGGTGATGATCAATCATGCCGACCTGCTCAGGCGGGAGGGCCACTTCGCGCAGGCCATGGAGCTGCTCACCGCCGCGCTTGAGCTGGCCGGTGAGCGCGGCGCCTTGGCGGCGAGCGCGTGGCACACCATGGGTCAGGTCCACCGTGACCGGGGGGAGACAGACGCCGCGCTCACACACTTCCGGACGGCGCTCGCGACGCCGGAGGCGGACATTGACGTGGTGCTGCACGCCCGCTGCGATGCCAGCGAGCTGCTGCTGAATCTTGACGCCCGGGAGGAGGCGCGCGCGCTCCTGAGCGCCGCGCTGCCCGCCGCCCGGGCCAGCCGCCGGACGCGGATCGAGGCCCGGGTGCTGGCGCTGCAGGCCCGGGCCGAGGAACAGGGGGGCGAATTGCAACAGGCGCTGGGTACCCTGCGCCGGGCCCACCGCGCCGAGGCGGACGTGCTGCGGGCCGAGGCCGAACAGCGGACCCGTGAACTCACTGCCCGGAGCGAACTGGAACGGGACCGTCTACGCCTCGAAAACGAACAGGCCCGCTATCAGGCCGAACGCGCCGCCAAGGAGCAGCTCGCCCGCGAACAGGCCAGCCGCCTGCAGGAACTCGAACGGCTGGCGCTGTACGACGCCCTGACCGGACTGCCCAACCGGCTGCTGCTGTCCGAGCGGGCGCGCACGGCACTCTCGGAGGCCGCCGCACGCGGCACGCCGCTGGCCGTGGGGGTCATGGACCTCAACAAATTCAAGGCGGTCAACGACACGCACGGCCACCACACCGGCGACCTGCTGCTCCGGGAGGTGGCGCGCCGGCTTCCGCTCGCCGTGGGTCACCGGGACACCGTTGCGCGGACCGGCGGTGACGAATTTGTCTTCCTGTTGCACGCCGACCGGGCCGCCCTGGCCGAGCTGGCGCAGCAGCTGGTCCGGACCTTCGATGAGGCCTTTTTTCTCGACGGCCTGGAACTGCACATGCGGCCGAGCCTGGGATTCGCGTGTTATCCCGACGAGGCGACGGACCTCGACGGCCTGCTCGCGCGGGCCGACGAAGCCATGTACCGGGCAAAAGCCCGGGGCAGCACCGTGGAGCTGGGTTCCAGCCGCGGTGAACTGGCTCCGGCCACCCTGGAAGCGGCGCTGCACGGTGCCCTGGCCGCCGACGAATTCCAGCTGGTCTACCAGCCCCTCGAGGATCCCAGCGGACGCTGGCACGGTGCGGAGGCGCTGCTGCGCTGGCGCAGCCGGACCTATGGCAACGTCACGCCGGACCAGTTCATGCCGCTGGCAGAACGCAGCGGCCTGAGCCTGCAGCTGAGTGCCTGGACCCTGACCCAGGTGTGCGCCGCGCTGGCCCGGCTGCCTGAGCTGGGTGTGGCCATCAACCTGTCGGCCCGGCAACTTGTGGATCCGGCCCTGCCTGGACGGATTGTCCAGACGGCGGGCCAGTTTGGTGTCTCACCTTCCCGCCTGAACCTGGAGGTGTCCGAGGCGCTGGTGGCGCGTGCCCCGGAGCGCGCCCACAGCGCCCTCCGGGCCCTGGCGGCCACGGGCGTACACCTGACCCTCGATGACTTCGGGGGCGGCCACGCCCACCTGGCCGGCCTGCAGCATCTGCCGATCCACGCGGTCAAGCTCGACCGTGCGCTGGTGCAGGGGCTCGGGCAGGGCCCCCGTGGGGTGGCGCTGCTCGGCGCGGTGACCGGGCTGGCGCGGGCCCTCGACCTCAAGGTGATTGCCAAGGGGGTGGAAACTCCGGCACACAGAGCCCAGCTGAATGGCCTGGGCGTCCACAGCCTGCAGGGGTTTCTGATCTCTCCCCCACTGGAATTTCAGGACCTGCAGGCCTGGACCCTGGCGGGCCCGACTGAACACTCCGGGTGACATGGCGTGTCGGCCGGTACCCCGGTTGATTGCTGCAGGTCCCTGTACGCACGTGGGCACGGGGTTTCCTGACATCCGTGCGCGCTGAAATGTAAGTCGGCTGTGATCTTAATGATGAGAAAATTGAAGTGTTTATGAAGAGCGCTGATTCCTTCCTCGATGAGCCGGGTCAGGAACTGCCGTGGAACAGTCTTCGGCACAGTTCAGATGCCGTCATTGCTCTTGATCAGCACGAAAACATTCAGCACTTCAACGCCGCCGCCGCCGACCTGTATGGCCTGAGCCCCGACCGGGTCGGGCTTCCCTTTGCAGATCTGGTCCGGACCCAGTTCCTGAGTGCGGCCGACCAGGCCGCGGCCGCAAACGCCCATACCGGACGGCAGATCTGGTCCGGAGAGGTCCGGCAGCACCTTTCCAGCGGCGCAGCCCTGCTCGTTCAGCTCACCAGTCTGTTCTACCCGGCCTCGGAGAGCGGGCTGCGGGAAGAATATTGCGTGAAAATCGTGCGCGACATCACCCAGCGCTCGATTGAGGAAGACCGCCTGCGGTTGCTTGAGGGTGTAGCCCTTCACGCCAATGACGCCATATTGATCACGGAAGGGCGTCCAATCCACGCGCCCAGTGGGCCCAGGATCATTTACGCCAATGAGGCCTTCACGAGGATGACGGGCTACAAGGAGGGGGAGATCATCGGGCAGACCCCGAGAATTCTCCAGGGCCCAGACACCTCACGGGCTGCCCTCGACCTGATCCGGGAGGCGCTGGAACACTGGCGGCCCATCCAGATCGAACTCCTGAATTACACCAAGGACGGCACGCCCTTCTGGGTCGAGCTGTCCATTGCCCCCCATGGGGACCGGCAGGGCTGGTACACGCACTGGATCTCGATCCAGCGGGACATCACCGAGCGGAAGATCGTCGATGAGCGGCTGCGGTTGCTGGAGACGGTGGTGGTGCACGCCAACGACGCCATTGTGATCAGTGAGGCGGAACCAGTAGACGATCCAGGCCCCCGCGTGGTGTACGTCAACCAGGCCTTCACGCACATGACCGGTTACACGTTCGCTGAGGTCGTTGGGAAAAATCCCAGGCTGCTGCAGGGACCGGACACAGACCCGGCTGTCAAGGCGCGCATCCGCAGCGCTCTCAAGGCCTGGACGCCGGTCAGCGAGACGCTGCTGAATTACCGCAAGGACGGCCGGCCCTTCTGGGTTCACCTCTCGATCACGCCCGTGGCCGACGAGACGGGCTGGTACACCCACTGGATCAGCATCCAGCGGGACGTCACAGAGCAACATCTGCAGCTGGAACTGGAATGTGACCAGCGGGCCATCATGGAACTGGCGACCAGAAACCGCCCGCTGGCCGATGTTCTGAACGCGGTGTGTGGACTGCTGTCCAAACGCTTTCCAGACAGCATCACGGTGGTGGCAGTGCAGGAAGGCGACCAACTGCACATCCAGGGCGTGAACAACGCTTCACGTGCATTACAGGCCTGCGGCCCACGGGTCCTGGATCAGAAAGACAGTACGCTGGAACGGTCCATCCAGCAGCGCCGCTGCGTCATTCTTGAAGACATCGGACAGGAACCCCACAGAACGAGGGCACAGGAGTTTCGCCGTGAACACGGCCTCCGGAGCGCCTGGGCCGTTCCCCTCCTGACGTCTCCAGACGAGGCGGTCGGTGCGCTGGGCATTTACGGCCGGACTGCCTGTGAACCACAACCGGCGGAACTGCAATTTCTGCAGGATGTCGCGCGGCTGACCGCCATTGTGGTCGAGCGGTACAGGTCTCAGGACAACCTGCAGCGGCTGGCGCTGTACGACAATCTAACGGGGCTTCCAAACCGCGTGCTGTACAAGGAACTGCTTGATCAGATGGTCAGCCGGGCCAACCGGGACGGCGACTGCGTGATGGTGGGCCTGATGGATCTCGACCGGTTCAAGACCATCAACGACAGTCTGGGGCACAGTGCGGGCGACCTGCTGCTGACCCAGGTGGCGGCCCGGCTCAAGGAAAACACGCGGGCCGAGGACGTGGTGGCCCGCATGGGCGGCGACGAATTCACGCTGCTCTTTCCCATGAAATCACCAACGCCACAGAACATGACTGCCACGGCGCAGCGGCTGATGACCCTTTTTGATCGGCCCTTTGAACTCAACGGGCAGGAAGTCTTCATCGACGCCAGCCTGGGACTGGCGCTGAGCCGGGAAGACGGCAACAGCGCCGAGGAGCTGATGGTCCGCGCCGACATGGCGATGTATCAGGCCAAACGGGAGGGGGTCCGGTTTGCCCGGTTCGACCGCACCACCCGGAGCCTCTCGCCCCAGCAGCTCACGCTGGAAGCCGATCTTCACTACGCCCTGCAGCGTCAGGAGCTGGAAGTGTTCTACCAGCCGATCTACGACGCCGGGAACCACCGCGTGAGCAGTGTCGAGGCGCTGCTGCGCTGGAACCACCCCCGACTGGGCCGCGTCTCCCCTGCCGAGTTCATTCCCCTGGCGGAGAGCAGTGGGCTGATCCTGACCATCGGCAGCTGGGTTATTCAGCAGGCCTGCCGGCAGCTCAGCCTCTGGCATGAACATACCCCCGGCCTCTCGGTCAGCGTCAATCTGAGCGCGAGGCAGTTTCGCCACAGAGATCTGGTTGGCGTGGTGCGCCAGAGCCTGGAGGCCAATGGCCTGCCACCGGACTGTCTGGTTCTTGAGATCACCGAGGGCATCCTCGTCGACGTTCCAGATGCCGAGCAGGTGCTGCATGAGTTCCGACAACTCGGCATCAACATCTCCCTGGATGACTTTGGAACGGGATACAGCAGCCTGAGTTATCTTCGCCGCTTTCCACTGACCCACCTCAAGATCGACAAGTCGTTTCTCGAGGGTCTGGAGGAGGGTGGAACGAACGCCAGCATCGTTCGCTCGGTGGTCACCCTGGCCCATTCACTCGGGCTGCATGTCACGGCCGAAGGAATAGAAACCCAGGCCCAGGCCGACTATGTCCATGCCGTCGGGTGCAACAATCTGCAGGGCTACCTGCTGGCAAGGCCCATGCCCGCCCAGCAGTGTTCGGAGTTGCTCAGGGCGGCGTCCGGCGTCATGGTCAGGGTCGGCTGATCCACGGGCCCGGACTCTGCCGTCTCCCCTTGCTATGGCGCTGGCGCATCCGGGTGCGCCTCTTTCCGGAGCAGGGGTCCACCGCTCAGGCTCCAGACCGCTCCCAGTGCCAGGCCCACGAGCAGGTGAAGGGACCAGGTGTAAGCGCCGGTCAGGGTGTAGAGCAGCCCCACGCCCAGAGGCGTCACGGCCTGGGCCAGATTGACCGGTCGGGCGAGCCGTCCGTTTGCCGTCCCAAACAGTTCCGGGGGGTAGTGGTGGGCCAGCAGTTCGGTGCGGGCCAGCGTCAACGCCCCGCTGGCAAGCCCGAAGGCCACGATTCCGGCGGCGCTGAGCGCGGTGGTCGCCGGAAAATGGAGGACCGCCGTGCCCACGCCCATCAGGCCCACCAGCCCCAGGGTCAGGGGCCACAGGCCAAGCCGTTCGAGCAGCGGCACAAAGAGTATTCGCCCCGGCAGGGCCGCCAGCCCCAGCAGCCCGGTCAGGCCCGCCGCCACGGCAGGCGGATGTCCGGCGGTCAGCAACAGCGGGGCCAGCTGCACCCCCACCCCGACGGTCACCACCCGGGCCAGCGTGAATGCCAGCGTCAGCCGCCCGAAGAGCGGATCGGGCGTGAACGGTGCCGCCGCGCCCTGGGCGGCTGGGGGGGCGCGGTCCGGGACCGCCCACCAGATGAGCAGGCCCGTGAACAGCAGCACAGCAGACAGACCGAGCAGCGCGGCCGTGAGCCCACCGCCGCCCAGCAGCGCCGTGGTGAGCGGCACAAAAACGGTGCTGGCGAGTCCAGCGACCAGGGTCACCGTCAGGGTGGCCGGGCGGCGGGCCGCTGCGGCCACCTGCTGGCGCAGCACGGTAAAGACCGCCTCGTAGAAGGTCAGGCCCATCGAGACGCCTGCGAGCAGCCACGCGAACACGAACAGCAGGTAATGTGACGTCAGGGCCAGCAGCAAGAAGGCCAGGCTGCCCAGCAGCGCGCCCAGGCTCAGCCAGCGCGCTCCCCGCCCGGTGTCCAGCACGCGGCCAACCCACGGGGCAAGTCCGGCCGTAAGCAGCAGGGCCAGCGTGAAGGCCAGACCCGTCTGGGTGCGGGTCCAGCCGTGGGCTTCCTCGAAAGCCACCGCCAGCAGCGGCTGCGCGTAGTACAGCGCGCCGTAACCGACGGTGGCGAGCATGGCCAGGGACCACACCACCCGGTGCGGACCGACCGGGGAAGGGGGATTCACTGCAACCGGATCGGTTCGGCGGGCGCCGTCACCGCCGGTGCACAGCAGCCGCTGTCCGGAACGCAGCCCTGGTCCGCAGCGTCCTTACCAGCGTCCGCGGGCAGACCGCACGCCGCGCTCGCCTTGCACTGCACTCCGGGCAGGCGCAGATGAACGATCAGCCGCTGTGGCTGCACTTCCAGGTGGCTGACGTGGTACTGCAGCGCCGCTGCCTCGGCGTTGCCGTATTCGAACCTCACCTCGGCTTCGGGCCGCACCGGGATGTGGCGGGTCACGCGGTCGTAGATGGCCAGAAACTTGCGGTTGGTCATGAAGCCGGCCTGAGCTTCTTCCGCGGTGCCGTCCATCAGCTGGATGACCGTTTCCCGCCAGGCCGCTGCCTTTCCGCCACAGTCCATGGCCTCGATGCTCACGGCCTTGACCTCGGTGACGTGGTAGCCGGCACCGACCAGCTGCTGACCGTTGAGGTGAAATTCGAGGGGACGCTGGGCCGGGGCACGCAGGGCGTCGATGAGCACGCCGGTAGAGGTCGCTTCGTTGAGGCCGGGAATAAGGGGGGCGGTCTGGGTCATGGGGACTCCTGAGGGGCAAGAGGGTTTGGGGGGAGGTCACGGAGCGGGCGGCAAGCAACCCGGTGGGCACAAGGAAAACCTTGGGTTGGCGTATTTGAGTCACCGCAGGGGGACATGGCAGACACGTCCGGCTGCTGGTGGACCGGGTCCGCTGAGGTGGGCCGGGGTGCCCTGCGGCAGAACCCGGCTCACCGGTCCCCCGCGGCGCGGCACTGGCCTTCATGGAGTTCTGCCGTCAGCGCCGCCTGGAGCGCTTCCAGCAGCTGCAGGGTCTGCCCCCGCTGCGCCCCGGGCAGGCGCGCCAGCACCCGCTGGGCCTGTCCATCCAGTTCCCCGCTCAGGGCCTGGGCCTGCTGCACTCCGGCCGGGGTGAGTTCAAGCAGCAGGGCGCGGCGGTCGGCAGGGTGCGGCGCCTTGATCAGCAGGCCCTCTTGAACCATGCTGTCGGTGGTCCGGCTCAACCATGCCTTGTCCAGATTCAGGCTGCGGGTCAGGGTGGCCAGGGTCTGGTTGCCCTCGCGGGCCAGGGTGGTCAGAACGCTGCACTGCGTCGCGGAATTCACGTCACAGCACGCGAAGTTGAGCTGCTGAAGCTCGGTCATCAGGCGTGCGATGGTTCGCAGCGATTCCCCTGCCCGGGAAGTTTCCATTTCCACTTCCACTTCGTTGTCATGCGCAACATTCATGGCCGTACGTTAGTCGGAATCAATTTAGTTGTCAAGGGCAACGATGTGCGGAAGATGGTCGAGGGCCACCCCTTGCCTCGGGTTTTCCTGCCCACGCGCTGCTCGACTGATCGCCACTTCTGCACGCAGGGATGGGGGCACCACGCCAGAGGGGCGCAGAATGCCGTTGCCGGGCATGATTGCTGCGCAGGGCGTCCGGAATCTTCCGGTGATCCCTCCCTCTGTGGCCGAGAGGCGGGATGGATCTGAACTTCACGGTTCCACCATCCGGCACCAAAACATCTCTGCTCTTGTGTGCAATCACTTTTGTGTGAAACTGCATTTCATTACGGATGTACGGATGTGAGATGCTGAACGTGTGAAAGTGATCAGTGTGTTGAGCCGCAAGGGCGGTGTGGGCAAGACGCTTCTGTCGGTGGGGATCGCGCAGGTGCTCGGAGAGCGGGGCCACCGGGTGGCGCTGCTTGACCGGGACCCGGAAGGCAGCGCCATGGGCTGGCAGCATGGCGCTCAGGCTGTGGGCACAGCCCTTCCCTACCAGGTCATCGGGCCCATTGAGGCGACCCGACTGGACCGCGTGGAATTCCTGGTGGTGGATACGCCACCCAATGACATGCGCACGCTGCAGGACACGGCCCGGCAGTCTCATGTGCTGCTCGTGCCCCTGTTGCCCGGAGCCGGCGAGATGGACCGCCTGCAGGAGACGGTCCAGGCCTTGAGCAAGGTCGAGCTACAAGATGGCGTGCAACTGGGTTTTGTGCTCAACCGGCTCGAACACGACAACGTCAGCAGCGCCATGAAGCCGGCTCTGGAGGAACTGGGATACCCGGTGGTGGCACAGATCCGCAAGGCCGTGGATTACCAGCGCGCATTCGGCCAGTTGATCCCGGCGCACCTGACCGCCCCGTTCCGCGAGGCGCTTACTGCCCTGGAGGTGCTGGAATGACCCGCAAGCAGACGGACGCAAACAGCATTCTGGGGGCCGCGCGCCGTTCTGCAGACGTGCTCCGTCCCCAGACAGAGGCGGCCCCGCCCGAACTCCAGCCGGCACCGCCCGAGCGGCGCGTCAATGTCGCGCTGCGGGCACAGACCCACAAGCGGCTCAAGCTGCTCGCGGTCCAGCGCGACCTGACCGTACAGGAGCTTGCAGAGCAACTGCTGACGGCAGCCCTGAGCGCCCAGGAAGACACCTCCACCGAACGGTAATTGTGTCTGTGTGCGACATTTCAAAATTGTGATGAAACATTTTCACACAAATGTGTGATCGCAGCAAGCGGTGCTGGGACACTTTTTTGAGCTGATCCTGATGGCACGGGGGCAGCACTCAAGACCCATTGCGCAGTTGAGGTGAATTGGGCAGAGTGGGGGCATGCTTCAGGTGTCTCGCCTCATGCAGCGTTCCCGGTCCTTTGAGTCGCTCTGCGGCCTGAATCCTGACGAATTCACAACCCTGGCAGAACAGCTC